>CAWUMD010000109.1:0-8430 GCA_963923365.1 uncultured bacterium | reverse complement strand
CTCAGCGATCTGGATCTAGCCCAGGTGCTGGCCAGCCGCCTCAGCCTCACGGATGGGGACTGGCACCGGCGCAAGGGCGATCGCCGCATCCGCAGTCGCGAGCAGGTGGCCGCGGCCCTGGTCTATCTGCTGCGGGACTGCCCGGAGGAAGCCCTACCGCGACTTCAGCAGGCGGTGGGCTGGCTCGATCGCAGCCTCAAAGCCCCGCCCTGCCCCGACCATGGTCACTGAAGCGCAAGCTGCAGGCCGAACAGCGGTCGATGGTTGAGGACAATTCCCAGCGCCAGTTCCCGACTGTCCGCCAGCCAGAGCACCTGGTCGAAGATTTCGCGGATCAGAAACAGACCACGGCCGTCGATGGCATCCGCCTCGGGCAGCGTCATGTGGGAGGATTTCGCGTCGGGGCACTGCCAGTCCGGCCCCTGATCCCGGATCAGCCACCAGTGCTCCCGACCACGACGGGCATAGCGCACCTGCACGGTCAGCTGGGGTGCAAGACCATTGCCGTGGTGGACGGCATTCACCAGGGCTTCCTGCAGACCCAGTCGCAGGTCCTCCCGCCGATCGGGGGGGATCTCCCGCAGCAGCACCTCCAGCACCGGCCCCAGAAACAGGGTCGACGGAAAGCTGACAACCTTCCAGCGCAGACGCTGCGGAATCAGGACAGAATCGGCCAAGGGGAAGCCTGGGAGGATGAGTCGATCTTAACGGCTGGGCGGAGGCGATCGCCTACATCGCCAGCCCCTGCACCCGGTCCTGCATCTGCAGCCCATGCACCAGAGCTGCCCCCCCACGGATAGCGGCCGCCACATGGACCGCCTCGGTCATCTGCTCGAGGTCGACCCCCCGCTGCAGGCAGTCCTGACTGTAGGCATCGATGCAGTAGGGACACTGCAGAGCATGGGAAACCGCCAGGGCGATCAGGGCCTTCTCCCGGCCCGTAAGCGCCCCCTCCTGGAACACAGCCCCGTACCAGGCAAAGAACTTATCCGCCAGTTCGGGGGCCCCTTCCCGGATCTCACCGAAGCGGGGCAGGTGGGCGGGGTCGTAGTAGGTCACAGATCGGTCACTCCCAGCAGGGTGAGCAGACGCTCGGCGGGAAGGTCGGCCACCGGCACAATCGAGAGACGGTTGCCCCGCCGCAGAATCAGCAGGTCGTCGGCCGTGAACTGCTCGCGCAGCTGGTCGAGGGTGAGGCCCGGACGGCAGTCCTGCCCGAACTCCAGCCGCACCGTCTGCCAGATCGGTTGCTCCGGAGTGGCCTTGGGGTCGTAATAGTCGCTGCTCGGGTCGAACTGGGTCGGGTCATTGATTCCGGTCTCAATCACCGTCATCAGGCCAACGATGCCCGGGGGTCTGGTGTTGGAGTGGTAAAAGAAGACGCGATCACCGACTCGCATCTCGTCGCGCATGTAGTTGCGGGCCTGGTAGTTGCGCACGCCATCCCAGATCGTAGTGCCCTCCCGGGCCAGATCCGCGATTCCGAAAACGTCGGGTTCGGACTTCATCAGCCAGTAGGCCATGGCTCAGGGCTCCAGAACAGCAACGCAGTGACGGAAGTCATCCCCACGGGTCTCGAAGTTGGGGTACTGGTCGAAGCTGGCGCAGGCGGGCGAGAGCAGCACATTCACCGCCCCCAGATCCCGGGCCAGCTCCAGGGCCCGGGGCACCGCCCGGGCCAGGGTCAGACAGTTCTCCACCGGCGCAGCGTAGCCGGTTTCCTGCAGCCGGGCGGCAAACGCGTCCGCCGCCTTGCCGATCAGCAGCACCGCCACGGTCTTCTCGGCGATGCGGGCCATCCAGGCGCTGTCATCCCCCTTCTTGGCCTCACCCCCGGCAATCAGGATCGTGGGACCTGTGACCGCCCGCAGGCCCACTTCCGCCGCATCGTAGTTGGTGGCCTTGCTGTCGTTGATGAAGGCGATCGCCCCCCGCTGCCCCACCTTCTCGAGGCGATGGGCCACCCCAGGGAAGTCCGCCACTGCGGCGGCGATTGCCTCGGCAGTGGCCCCCGCCAACCGGGAGGCGGTGGCCGCCAGGAGTAGATTCTGGCGGTTGTGGTCGCCGACCATGGCCAGACTGCCCGCTGGGCAGATGCGCTCGCCCCGGATAATCACCCAGTCCTCATCATCGATCCAGGCGGCGGGAAGCGCCCCGTTGGCCAGGGGTTCAGGGCCCTGCACCGAGGTCCAGAGGGCGTCGGGCCAGCGGGTCGCCAGCCGCTGGCGCAGTTCCGGGTCGTCACCGTTGAGGATCTTCGTGGCCGAACGCTCCAGCAGACTGGCCTTGATCGCGAAGTAGTTGTCGAGGGTGTAATGGCGGGCCAGGTGGTCCGGGGTGAAGGTGGTCCAGACGCCGACGCTGGGGGCCAGGGTGGGCGCCGCCTCAATCTGGTAGCTGCTGATCTCGGCCACGACCTGCTCCGGTTCGGGGCGATCGCCCCGAACCACGGCCTCGGCCAGGCCGCAGGCGGCATCGCCGATGTTGCCGCAGGTGGGGGCATCCAGACCAGCCCGCTGCAGCATGGCGCCGATCAGGGTCGTGACCGTCGTCTTGCCGTTGGTGCCGGTGATGCCCACCCAGGGAATCTTCCCCAGGGCCTCCCAGGCCAGTTCCATTTCCCCCAGGGTCTCGCAGCCGAGGGTACGCGCCTGCACCAGCCCCGGCAGATCCCAGGGCACCCCAGGGCTGACCACCAGACGATCAGGCCGTTGACCTCTACTCCAGCCCAGGTCGGTCGGTGCCAGCTTCGTGCCGAGACGCACCTCGATCCCGGCGGCCACCAGGGGTTCCGCCTGACTGCGCAGCTCCGGGCGATCGCTGCTGTCAAGCAGACTCACCTGCCAGCCCTGCCGCTGCAGCAGACGGGCAGAGGCGGAACCGGAGCGACCGAGGCCGATGATGCAGGCGTGCTTCATGGGGGGCTGTGGCACGGAACCTGACGATGATATCCCGGGCGCTGATCGGAAGCAGATCGGAAAAGGAACCCGTTCGCCAGCGGGGCACCCTTAGGCTGGTGTCAGCTCCCAGAACCCATTCATGGCCCTGCCTGCGCGCCTCAGCTCCGCGGCGATCGTCCTGCTCCTGACCGTCACCCCGGCCGTTCCGGCCCAGGCCGCCTGGACACCAGCGGACCGTCAGGCCGTGGCCCGCACGCTGGAGAAACTCTGGAGGCAGATCTTCCGGACCCGTCCGCCGGTGGCAGCCAATCCACCGGCCCTCTACGAGATCAGCAGCAACGACCCGGCAACCCTGAGCGCCAGCCTGCGATCGCCCTGCGGCGAGGTACGTCTGGCCCACTACTGCCTGCGCGATCGCAGCATCTACTACGACGAACAGCAACTGGGTCAGGTGGCGATGGAATACGGGGATGCGGCCGCTTTCCTGGCGCTGCTGCACGAGTACGGCCATGCCGTACAGCACCAGATCGGCCTGCTATCGCGCAAGCGCACCCTCAAATCGATCGAACTGCAGGCCGACTGCCTGGCGGGGGCCCAGATGACGGCGCTCGACAGACTGGGCATGGTCGAGCCTGGAGATCTGGAGGAAGCCGTCGCCAGTTACAAACGCTTCGGAGACTACGCCCGCAGTTCCCGCCACCACCATGGCACCCCGGGGGAACGCAGCGCCGCCTTCCTGATCGGGGTCCGCCGCGGTGCCAATGCCTGCCTGCAGCCACCCCCCGCGTCGACTACAGGTCAATCTCCGTCGCAAAGCTCGCCCGACGCTTGAACTGGAAAGGTCCCGCCACCGATCCCCAGACCTGTTCATCGGTCTGGGGATTACGGCCCAGATCGAGGCTGCTCATGCCGGTCTCGTTGATCTCGAACTCGCTCTCCAGATAGGTGTCCTGGCCCTTGCGGTTAACGATGCAGCCCTTGCCCGGTTCCACGACCCCCTTGAAGCTGGAGCCCGTCCAGTGGGTGATGAAGGTACAGCCACAGAGCTTACGGATGCGATCTGCGGTCAGGGTCCGCAGCCGATCCAGATCCCGGGAGGCGCCGTGGAAGTCCTCGCCGTTCTCGATCACGAAGTTCTCGATTTCGATGCGATCGCCCGCCGTCACCAGTTTCAGCACCCGGGCCCGGTAGGGCTGACTCACGTCCAGGTCGTAGGCCTGCTCGACGTAGAAGGCCGGGGCCCCCAGGAGTGCCTTGGGCAGCGGTCGCATGCAGACGCGGATGTGGGCAAAGAAGGGGGGATTCTCCCAGGCCTGCTCCTGATTGCTGAAGTCGGCAGCCATCCAGCGGGCCAGGGTGGCGACATCGGTGCTGTGGGTCATGGAAACGTATCGGCGATCGCAGCATCGCCATTGTCGCTGACCGGCACCCGCCCCCCCGTCTCCGGGCTCCGGCAAGCGTTACAAACCGTGACGTTTTGCTCAGCCTGGATTGACTAGGTTCCGACCCGCCCCGAAAGATCAGGTACGGAGATCTACAAGCTCAAGAGGTGCTCCCTTGAAACGCCTGTTCACCATTCTGGCTGCGGCCATCGTTGCTGTCCTGGGTCTGTTCGCCCAGCCTTCCTTCGCTGCCGATGCTGCGCACGGCGCCTCTGTGTTCAGCGCCAACTGTGCTGCCTGCCACCTGGGCGGCAACAACGTGGTCCAACCCCAGAAGACCCTGAAGAAGGATGCCCTGGCTCAGTTCCTGACCGGCTACGCTGACGGTCCCGAAGCTGCCGTCATCACCCAGGTCACCAACGGTAAGGGTGGCATGCCCGCCTTCGGTGCCAAGCTGAGCGAAGCCGACATTGCCGACGTTGCCGCCTACGTGATCAGCCAATCCGAAAAGGGCTGGCAGTAATCCCAACGTCCCCAGCGGACGCTCGTCAAGGCCCCGGAGAACGCTTGGTTCTCCGGGGCCTTTGCCATGGGCGGACACCCGCACTTTGGTCAGAGGAAATCTTTTACTACTCTGTTAGGTGGTTTTACTGATTCCTGCTGAGGAGCCTGATTCCGCATGGCGTACGAACTGCCGGCACTGCCCTTCGACTACACCGCCCTGGAGCCTCACGTCTCCAAGTCCACGCTGGAGTTCCACCACGACAAGCACCACGCCGCCTACGTCAACAACTTCAACAATCTGGTCAAGGACACCGAGCTCGACAACCAGCCGATCGAAGCCGTGATTAAGGCGGTTGCCGGTGATGCCAGCAAGGCCGGCATCTTCAACAATGCGGCCCAGGCCTGGAACCACACCTTCTACTGGAACAGCATCAGCCCCAACGGTGGGGGTGCTCCCACCGGCGCCCTGGCGGATAAGATTGCCGCCGACTTCGGCAGCTATGACGCCTTTGTGACCGAGTTCAAGCAGGCCGCCGCCACCCAGTTCGGCAGTGGCTGGGCCTGGCTGGTGCTCGACAACGGCACCCTGAAGATCACCAAGACCGGCAATGCCGACACCCCGATCGCCCATGGTCAGACCCCTCTGCTGACCATCGACGTCTGGGAACACGCCTACTACCTCGACTACCAGAACCGCCGTCCCGACTACATCAGCACCTTCGTCGAGAAGCTGATCAACTGGGATTTCGTGGCCGCCAACTTCGCTGCCGCCTAGTCTGAGTTACCCCGACAAAAAGCGGGCGCCCCTGATGGGGCGCCCGCTTTTTACTGTTCAGGTTTAAGCTTCGGGGCTGGAGTCGGTGACGTCCGCGTCGCTCAGCCCTTCGGCTGCACCTTCGACGGACTCCTCCTCGGTGTCGCCACCGGAGGGGACGATCGCCACCGCCATCAGCGCATCATCCGCATCCAGACGCTGCACCCGCACCCCGGTCGCTGCCCGGGACTGCTGGGTGATGGCGCTGGCGGCCTGGCGGATGATCACCCCCCGCTGACTGACCATCACCAGTTCGTCGGTTTCCTCGACGATGCGCAGGGCCACCAGCTCATCGCTGGCCTGACGGAACTTGATCGCCCGCAGGCCCAGGCCGGCCCGCTTCTGGATGCGGAACTGGGCAAAGGGCACCCGCTTGCCCAGCCCCTGGGCTGTGACGACCAGCACCCAGGGACCTGCCGTGGTGACATCGGTGGACTCGTCCTCCTCGACGTCGTCACCGGCCTCAGCCACCAGGGCAGTAAGGGTCGCCGGCAAGATGTCCATGGAAATCAGCTGATCCCCGTTGCGCAGGGCCATGGCCCGTACTCCTCGGGTGGCACGGCCCAGGGGCCGCAGCTGCTCGTGGTCGACGCGGAAGTGGATGGTCATCCCCTGACGGGAACCGATCAGAATGCTGTCCTCGACCCGGGCCAGACGCACCCAGCGCAGCTGGTCACCCTCCTCCAGGGAGATGGCGATCAGACCATTGGAGCGGATGTTGCCGAAGGCGGAGAGAGCCGTCTTCTTGATGAAGCCCCCCTGGGTGAGCATCACCAGATATTCGTCATCAGTGAAGGCACTGACGGGCACCACCGAGGTGATCTTCTCCTCCCGGGGGATGGGCAGCAGCTGCACGATCGGGATACCGCGGGCATTGCGCGACCCAGCGGGCACCCGGTAGGCCGGGACGCTGTAGACGACGCCGCGATCGCTGAAGAACAGCAGGCTGTCATGGTCGCAGCAGGTGAGGAAGTGCTCGACACCGTCGTCGTCCTTGGTCTTCGCCCCGGCCTTGCCGCGGGTGCCGCGGCTCTGGGCCGTGAACTCATCCACCGGCATGCGCTTGATATAGCCCTGCTCGGTCAGGAGGATGATCGACTTCTCGTTGGCGATCAGATCGATGTCTCCGAGTTCGCCCTCCACGTCCAGCAGGATGGTGCGGCGGGGGGTAGCGAAGCGCTGCTTCAGGGCTGCCAGCTCGGTGGTGATGATCTCGAGCACCCGCTCGCGCCGGGCCAGGATGTCCTGACAGTCGGCGATCTTGGCTTGGAGGTCCTGGTGCTCCGCCTCGATCTTCTCGGACTCGAGCGCGGTCAGACGACGCAGCTGCATCTGCAGGATAGCGTCGGACTGAGGTTCGGAAAGGCCGAAACGCTCCTGCAGTTCCTGCTTGGCAGTGGGAGCATCGGCGGCACTGCGGATCAGGGCAATGATCGCGTCCAGGTTGCCGAGGGCAATCAGCAGACCCTGCAGGATGTGATCCCGTTCCTCGGCCTTGCGCAGCTCGTAGCGGGTGCGCCGCTCGATCGTCTCGATCCGGAAGTCGAGAAAGACCTGCAGCGCATGCTTGAGGGTGAGCAGCACCGGTTCGCCGTTAACCAGGGCCAGCAGGTTGGCACTGAAGTTGTTCTGCAGCGGCGTCTGCTTGTAGAGGTTGTTGAGCACCACCTGGGGATAGGCGTCGCGCTTCAGCTCGATGACGATGCGCATCCCCTCGCGATCGCTCTCGTCGCGGATGTCGGAGATGCCCTCCAGCTTCTTGTCGTTGACCAGTTCGGCGATGCGCTCAATCAGCGCCGCCTTGTTGGTCTGGTAGGGCAGCTCGGTGACGATGATCGCGTCCCGATCCGGGCGACCGGGGTGCTCGATGGTCTCGATGCCGGCGACACCGCGCATCGTGATCGAACCCTTGCCGGTGGTGAAGACTTCGCGGATGCCGCTGCTGCCCAGGACCTGACCGCCGGTGGGGAAGTCCGGGCCGGGGATGTAGCGCATCAGGTCGCGATCGCTCAGTTCCGGGTCGGCGATCAGGGCGGTCATGCCGTCCACCAGCTCGCCCAGGTTGTGGGGCGGGATGTTAGTGGCCATGCCGACGGCGATGCCCGAGGAGCCGTTGAGCAGCAGCTGGGGCAGCCGCGCGGGCATGACGGTCGGTTCCTGCTGGGAGCCGTCGAAGTTATCGGCGAAGTCGACGGTTTCGGCTTCGATGTCTTGGAGCAGGCCGTCGGTGGTCAGGGCCTGAAGGCGCGATTCGGTGTACCGCATCGCCGCCGGGGGATCGTTGTCGATGGAGCCGAAGTTGCCGTGGCCGTCGATCAGCGGCGCCCGCATCGAGAAGTCCTGGGCCATGCGCACCAGGGCGTCGTAGACGGCGGAGTCGCCATGGGGGTGGTACTTACCGAGCACCTCACCGACAACCCGGGCGCACTTCCGGTAGGGGCGGTCGGGCGTGAGACCCAGCTCGTACATCGCGTAGAGAATCCGCCGGTGCACCGGCTTGAGACCGTCGCGGGCATCGGGCAGGGCCCGGCCGACGATCACGCTCATGGCGTATTCGAGGTAGGAGCGGGACATCTCGTTCCGCAGGTCGGTCTGGATGATGCGCTCCTGGGAGGTGCTCATGCTCAAGGCTCCATGGCAGGTCCGGGCGCTGGAAACCCGCTGACGGACGGTGCCGATGCAGCGGGCTTCGATGGGCTCGGAATCGGTCTATTCTACCACGCGAAAACAGTGCACCGGGTGGGCTGAAAGCCAGTCTGGGTCTAGGCTGGAGGTGCAGAAGCCGGGGTCTGAATCCATGCCGGTCGTGATTTTCTCGGAACGCTACCTC
>CAWUMD010000108.1:0-8542 GCA_963923365.1 uncultured bacterium | reverse complement strand
ATCGTCGGCAGCGTCAGATGTGTATAAGAGACAGGGGGTGGCGGCGGGGCCGGTCCCAGCCCGGGAGCGGGTGGCTTCGGCTTCCAGGACTTCAGCGGGTTTGCCGGTGCCGGTGCCCCGGGGGCGGCCCGCAGCAGTCGCTCCTCGGTTAACCTCGACGCGGAAGCGGCTCTGACCGTGAGTTTTGCGGATGCCTTCCACGGCACCCAGCGGCAGTTGCGGATCAACAACGAGACGGTGGACGTGAAGGTGCCGGCGGGGGTACGCAGCGGCAGCAAGCTGCGCCTCAAGGGCAAGGGCAATATCCTTCCCAGCAGTGGCCAGCGGGGAGACCTCTACCTGAAGCTGACGGTGCAGCCCCACGAGTTCTTTCAGCTGGAGGGGGACAACCTGCTCTGCGAGGTGCCGATCGCCCCGGATGAAGCGGCGCTCGGGGCTCAGATCCAGGTACCGACAGCGGATGGGCCGGTCACCCTGACGGTCCCGGCCGGAGTCCGCTCCGGTCAGTCCCTGCGCCTGCGCGGCAAGGGCTGGCCCAGCCGCACGGGCCGTGGGGACCAGCTGGTGAAGCTGCAGATCGTGGCCCCGCGCCATCTCAGCGACAGTGAGCGCCAGGCCTATGAGGCGCTGCGGCAGATGCGCTCCGAGGACCCGCGCCAGGTGATCGCCGCCCAGCGTCTGTAGTAACAGAACGTAATCGGGGCTGCCGTGACGGGCTCGTACACTGGATTCCAGTGCCGGAACCGAAGCGGACTGCTCGAGATTGCTATGTTTCTACCCCAGCGTCCCCGCCGCCTGCGGGTTTCCGATTCCATGCGTGCCATGGTGCGGGAGACCTCGCTCTCGGCCAACGACTTCATCTACCCCCTGTTCGTCCATGACAAGGACGAGATCACCCCGATCGGCGCCATGCCGGGCTGCAACCGCTGGTCCCTGAGCGGGCTGGTGGAGGAAGTCGGGCGGGCTGTGGACCTGGGCATCCAGTCCATCGTGCTTTTCCCCAAGGAAGCCGACCACCTCAAGACCGAGGAGGGCCTGGAGTGCACCAATGAGAATGGTCTGATTCCCCGGGCGATCCGGTTGGTGAAGCAGCACTATCCCCAGGTCACGATCATGACCGACGTGGCCCTCGACCCCTACTCCTGCGATGGCCATGATGGCCTCGTCAGTGACGAGGGCGTGGTCCTCAATGACGAAACCGTGGAGATCCTCTGCCGTCAGGCGGTCGCCCAGGCGAAGGCCGGTGCCGATCTGATCGGTCCCAGCGACATGATGGACGGCCGGGTCGGCGCCATCCGCCGCGCCCTGGATGAGGCCGGGTTCACCCGCGTCGGCATCATCAGCTACACCGCTAAGTACGCCTCCGCCTACTACGGTCCCTTCCGGGAGGCCCTGGATTCGGCACCGCGTCCCGCCGGGGCCAAGCCGATTCCCAAGGACAAGAGCACCTACCAGATGGATCCGGCCAACCGGCGGGAAGCGATCCGCGAAGCTCGTCTGGATGCCGAAGAAGGGGCCGACATCCTGATGGTGAAACCGGCGCTGGCCTACATGGACATCATCCGTGCTCTTAAGGATGAGACCTGCCTGCCAATCGCGGCCTACAACGTCAGTGGTGAGTACGCCATGGTCAAGGCGGCGGCCGAGAAGGGCTGGCTGGACGAGCGGGCCGTGGTGCTCGAAACCCTGCTCAGCTTCAAACGGGCCGGAGCGGACCTGATTCTCACCTACCACGCTCCCGATGCCGCCCGCTGGCTGCGGGAAGGTTAAGCCCCGTTCGGTGTTCCAGAAAGCCGGAGGTGCCCAAGAGGCGCCTCCGGCTTTCTGGCTTCAACCCTGGAATGGCAGCTCAATGCGAGGGGTTGTCTGGGGCTGGGGCCGCAGGGCGAGGCCACTGCTCGGTTCGAATAGGTGCAGCTGATCCGGCCGGAAGGACAACCAGATGCTGTCCCCCCGCTGAACGCCATCCTCCGGCGTCAGACGGGCCTGCAGGGGTGTCGCGGCCCCCTCGAGGCGGCATTGGAGAAACTGGTCACTGCCCAGGGCCTCGATCAGCTCTACCTGCACCGGAATGTTCTTGGTGGCTGCTGCAGCCAGGCTGAGGTGTTCGGGCCGGATGCCCAGGTTCAGGGTCAGCCCCTCGTAGGGTTGCAGCAGCGGGCCCCACTCCTCGGGCAGGGTGCAGCGGAACTGAGTGTGCTGAAGCTGCAGCGGTCCACGAACGGTGACGGGAATCAGGTTCATCGGCGGCGACCCGATGAACCCGGCGACGAACTGGTTGGCGGGTCGGTGGTAGAGCTCCAGCGGCGTGGCCAGCTGCTGCAGCCGCCCGGCGTTGAACACGGCAATGCGATCGCCCATGGTCATCGCCTCCACCTGGTCGTGGGTGACGTAGAGGGTGGTAATCCCCAGCTGGCGCTGCAACTGCACGATCTGGGCCCGGGTCTCCTGGCGTAGCTTGGCGTCAAGGTTGGAGAGCGGTTCATCCATCAGAAAGACCTGGGGGTTGCGGGCGATCGCCCGTCCCAGGGCCACCCGCTGCTTCTGTCCCCCGGACAGCTGCTTGGGCAGCCGGTCCAGTAACTCCTCCAGTTGCAGCATCCGGGCCACCTCCTGCACCCGTCGCCGGATCGCGGTTTCCCGCTGGGGCTGGTAGCGCAGAGGTGCGGGCAGGTTCCGGCTGGCTGAACTGAGCTGTCGCTGCAGCCAGGGACCGAGCCCCGGCTTCTCGCCCATGCGCCGCAGCCCGAAGGCGATGTTGTCATAGACACTCAGGTGCGGGTAGAGGGCATAGCTCTGGAACACCATGGCGATGTCCCGCTGCTTGGGTGGCAGGTCATTGACGCAGCGATCGCCCACCAGAATCCGACCAGCACTAGGCTGGTCCAGCCCTGCCAGCATGCGTAGCAGGGTGCTTTTGCCACAGCCCGAGGGCCCGACCACCACGAGAAACTCGCCGTCGCGGATGGTCAGGTCGATTCCCTGCAGCACCTGCACCTGCTCGCCCCGGGCGGCAGCGGCACGGGAGCGGGCCGGATAGCTTTTCTCGACCTGGGAAAAGACGACCTGAGCCACGGGATTGGCCACCGGTGAAACAATCCCGTCGATTATCCCGCTTCTGTCGGGAACTGCAGCCCCCCGGGGCAGAAATGCCAGAATGAAGGTTTCGGGCGTTCGGCAGCAGCATGCAGTTCATCGATCAGGCGACAATCACCGTCCAGGCCGGCGACGGTGGAGACGGAATGGTGGCGTTCCGTCGGGAAAAGTATGTGCCTGCCGGGGGTCCGGCTGGGGGTAACGGTGGTCGGGGCGGCTCCGTCTGGATGGAGGCCACGACCGACCTGCAGACGCTGCTGGATTTCCGTTACCTGCGAATCTTCAAGGCCGAGCCCGGCGGTAAGGGCGGTCCCAAGAACATGACCGGTGCCAGCGGGGACGACCTGAACATCCTCGTCCCCTGCGGAACCGCGATCTACAATGCCGAAACCCATGAACTGGTGGGTGACCTGACCGAGCCGGGCCAGCGGATCAAGGTGGCCCAGGGGGGCAAGGGGGGGCTGGGGAATGCCCACTTCCTGAGTAACCATAACCGCGCACCCGAACACGCGCTGCCCGGTCTCCCCGGCGAAATCTTCAACCTGCGTCTGGAACTGAAGCTGCTGGCGGAGGTGGGGATCATCGGGTTGCCCAACGCCGGTAAGTCGACACTGATTTCCGTACTCTCGGCGGCCCGCCCCAAGATTGCCGACTATCCTTTCACCACGCTGATCCCAAATCTGGGCGTGGTGCGGCGCGACACGGGGGATGGCACCGTCTTTGCCGATATTCCTGGACTGATCGAGGGCGCTCACACCGGGGCCGGTCTCGGTCATGACTTCCTGCGGCACATCGAGCGCACCCGGCTGCTGGTGCATGTGGTCGACCTGACCGGTGAGGACCCGGTGGCGGCCTACCACACTATCCAGGCCGAGCTGTCCGCCTACGGGCGCGCTCTGGAGACCCGGCCCCAGATCCTGGCGCTGAACAAGATCGATGCCCTGGACGAGGAACTGCAGGCCCATTTCCTGGCGGAGTTCGAGGCCCTGAGCCAGGACCCGATCTTCACGATCTCGGCGGCAACCCGCCAGGGGCTAGACACCCTGCTGCGCCAGATCTGGGACTGGCTGGATGAGATGGCGGTGCAGCGTCAGCTGCTGGAGGCCCAGGAGGCAGCGGCCACTGTGCCCAGTCTGCCGCCCCTCGATCTGTTCGTGCCGGGACCGTAGTTATGGGCGATCCCACCCCCTGGATGGCAGAGCCCACCCTCACCTGGCTGGGCTGGCTGCTCGACAGCTACCGCGATCGCCTCGGTTCGGACCTGCTACCCCGCAGCGCCGATCCTCTGGAGCAGGCCGCCATCGTCTTCGCTGCCCCCCGGGTGGTGGTCTCCCACCGGCTTAGCGACGATCCGATCCTCTGCTACGGCAATCAGGTGGCCCTGGACCTCTGGGAGATGAGCTGGGATCAGCTGACCGCGATTCCCTCACGGCTGACCGCGGAAGCGGATGCCCGCGGGGAGCGGGCCCGGATGCTGGAGGCTGCCCGCATCCAGGGCTACTACCGCCCCTACGAGGGTGTGCGTGTCAGTGCCCGGGGGCGACGCTTCCGCATCGAGGATGCCGTGATCTGGAATGTAAGCAACGACCGCGGGGAACGGATCGGGCAGGCCGCCAGTTTCGAGCGCTGGACGTTCCTATAGGCGATCGCCCGCTGCCTCAGTCGGCTTGGGAGCCGCTGGGGATGCCGCCGTTGTCGGGCGATCGCTCTGGCCGTTCGTCGACTCTGCTGGAGCCGTGGGCGGTGTTGGCTCATCCTGGAGTTTCCGGTCGGCTGTAGCTTTAGGTTCCGGCTTCGGTATGGGCTTGAGCGCCTTAAGCATGAACTGGCGCCAGATTGGGGCGGCAAACCCACCGCCGCTGGCAGCGGTACTCATCGGTCGGTAGTTGTCATTGCCCAACCAGACCGCCGTCACCAGCTCCGGCACGTAGCCGATGAACCAGATGTCCCGGGCATCGGAGGTGGTTCCGGTCTTCCCCGCTACGGGACGATCCAGCTTCGCGGCTGCCCCGGTGCCACCGTTCACCACGGCCTGCAGCATCTTCGTCAGATCTGCTGTGGCCTTGGGGTCCAGGACCCTCCGTGGATTGGGTCGGTTGTCCACAAGTAATCGTCCCTGGCTGTCACGGACCTGGAGAATCAGCTGGGCGGGGGCGTACCAGCCGCCGCTAGCGAAGGTGGCGTAGGCATTGGTCAGCTCCAGCGGAGTGACTTCCCCGGCGCCCAGCGGCAGCGAGGCCACTGGCTTGAGCGGACTGCGGATGCCCAGTTCCCGAGCCAGGCCGATCACCCGCTCGATGCCCACCTCCTGCCCCAGTTTCACCGCCGGGATATTGCGGGAGGCCGCCAGAGCCTGAGTGAGGCTGATGCTGCCGTAATAACTGCCATCGGCATTGCGCGGTTGGTAGATTTCGCCGCCCAGACGCACCTGATAGGGGCTGTCCTGAATGATGCTGGTGGGTTTGAAGCGACCGGAGGCCAGGGCCTGGTAGTAGACCAGCGGCTTGAAGGCCGAGCCCGGTTGGCGGCGGGCCTGAAACACCCGGTTGAACTGACTCTGGGCGTAGTCCTTACCGCCCACCATGGCTTTGATGAAGTGAGTGCGAGGGTCGATCGCCACCAGTGCAATCTGGTCGGCTCCCAGCCCTGCCTGCTCCACGTCCTTCTGGGCCTGTCTGGCGATCGCCTCTGCCTGCTGCTGCAGAGCCAGGTCGATCGTGGTCTGAATCCGCAGGCCACCGCTGACCACGGTATTGCGCCCGAACTGCTGGGCCAGTTCCTCGACCACGGCATCCGAGACGTAGGGGGCGAGACTGCGGCCGTAGGAGGTCACCTTCCCCCAGGCCAGCGGTTGTGCTGCGGCCGCTGCAGCTTCGTCGGCCGAAATCCAGCCCAATTCCTGCATCCGGGTCAGAACCTGCCGCTGCCGTGTCTGGGCTCGAGCGACCCGGGCCGGGCTGATGCGGTTGTTCTCATCGAAAGGACTGTAGTATTCCGGGGCCTGAATCATCCCCGCTAGCAGAGCCGACTCTCCCAGCGTCAGCTGGGCAGCCGGTTTGTTGAAATAGCTGCGGGCAGCCATCTCGGCACCGTAGAGATTGTTGCCCCAGTAAATCTGGTTGAGATAGAGCTCCAGGATCCGTTGCTTACCCAGGGCCTGCTCCAGTCGCAGGGCCAGCAGAGCCTCGCTCAGCTTGCGCCCTAAGGTGCGCTGGGGGCCCAGGAACAGATTCTTGGCCAGCTGCATGGTCAGCGTGGAGCCCCCCTCCTGCACCGCACCACTGCTCAGGTTGGTGATCAGGGCCCGGGCCAGACCGATCGGGTTCAGCCCCGGATGGCTGTAGAAGCTGCTGTCCTCGATCGCCATCACCGCCTTCTGCAGATTGGGTGAGATTTCCTGCAGGGACACCGATTCCCGGTTGGCCTCATCATGCAGGCTGGCGATCTGCCGACCGCGGATGTCGTAGATATAGGTGGTCTGCGTCGGAACATAGCGGCGCAGCAGGCGTACGTCCGGCAACTGGGTCATCGTCAGGGCCAGGCCAAGGCTGCTCCCGGCTCCCAGGGCCAGACCGCCGAAACCCACCCACGCCTGCCAGGACATTCGACCCGGTGCAGAGCTGGAAGGCTGGGTTGCTGTTGGGATTTCGGGACCGGTCATGGAGACATTCTCAGGGTCGGGGCCAGGAGGGGGCAGGCCTTCGATTCAGGCTATCCTCCCACTGCAGATCACAACCGGACTGCTCGGGGTTCGGTAGAATTCTGCCGTCCATCGGCCCCACCTATGCAACTACCTGTTCTGATGCAGACTCTGGGACGTCTCCTGAAGGAGGTGGAGCTGCCGCCAGCCCTGCTCTCTCCCCAGATGCGTCAGCTGCGGGAGCTGTTGCGCCAACGCCTGGCGCAGAATCCGGACTACCGGTTTCAGAATGCCTTGGAGGTTCGTCTGGCCGCCAGCCTGGGGGTGGAAATCGATGTCAATCTGGCCCGGGAACAGGACTGGCTGCGTCTGCCGGGACTGACTCCGGCTCAGGCACAACAGTTGGTGCGATCGCGCCAGCAGGGCGAGTTCTTTGCCTCGACCGAAGATGTGGCCAGCACCCTGGGCTTTCCCCTGGAGCGACTCACGGACTGGGAGCCCCTGCTGGTTTACCGCTATTACGCGTTCCCGGAGCCGGTGGACGCGCCAGTGCCCCCTCCTGTCCCATCGCCGCTAACGACGGATGGCCTGGCCACAGCTGCTCCGGAGAGGGGACCTGCTGTTCTTCTCAACCGGGCCAGCCGACCGGAGCTGCTGCAGGTGCCGGGATTGGATGAAGCCCTGGCGGAGCGGATTCTGCATCTGCGGCTGATGGGCGGACGCTTCCTGGATGCGGAGGATTTCCGTCGACGGCTGCAGTTGACCCCGGGTCAGCTCAGCCGCTGGCTGCCGTACCTGCGGTTCTGAGGCAATGGCTGATGACCAGTTGGCGGGTCCGTTTGCAGCGCAGTCTCTTCAGTGCCGAGACAACCAGCGCCCGCTGGGTGGATCTGCTCATCCTCGTGATGACTCTGGCCAGCATCCTGACAGTAATGCTGGCGAGCGTTGATGACCTACGCCAGCGCTACGAGCCCGTCTTCGTGGTGCTGGAGTGGATGTTCACAGCCTTCTTCACCATCGACTACGCGCTGCGGCTGGTGACAGCTCCTATGCCGACCCGCTATGCCTTCAGTTTCTTCGGTTTGGTGGATGCGATCGCTGTCCTTCCGGCCTACCTGTCTCTGACCCTACCCGGGCTGGAATCGCTGCTGGTGCTGCGGGCCCTGCAACTACTGCGGGTCTTCCGCCTCCTGAAACTGATCCGCTTTGTGCAGGAAGCCGATCAGCTCTGGCAATCCCTCAGCGCCAGTGCCAGCAAGATCACCGTCTTCCTGACGGGGGTCTTCGTGCTGCAGCTGGTGATTGCCTCCTTCATGTATCTGATTGAGGGACCCAGCCACGGCTTCGACAGCATTCCCCACAGTCTCTACTGGACCATCGTGACGATGACAACGGTCGGCTATGGCGATCTCACTCCCCAGACCGCAACGGGCAAGGTCCTAGCGTCGATCATCATGCTGATCGGCTACGGGATCATTGCCGTTCCCACAGGCATCGTGACCAGTGACCTGACGCGACGTAGGAGTTCTCAGTCTGAGGAATGCCAGACCTGCGGGCATCGGGAGATCCCGGAGGGAGCGAAATACTGTCCAGCCTGTGGCGTCAGCCTGGCGGGGCGTTCCAGTTGAGCACCAGTTTTTTGCGACTGGAGCGGCTTCCGGCAGGGAGCAGAGGTGATTCTCCGCAGGTCTCTTGGCCCCCGAACCCCATGTTCTACCTAGGTTTGAGGCGGGTCTGAGAAAACTTTTCTGCGAGGGGGGTTGCGTTTTGTGGGGAGGTTCGCTAGATTAATTAAGCGCCGGTGAG
>CAWUMD010000107.1:0-8631 GCA_963923365.1 uncultured bacterium | reverse complement strand
CACAAGGAGTATCGTCGGCAGCGTCAGATGTGTATAAGAGACAGAAGCAGGCCTTTGCCGGACGCACCGTTTTCTACATCACCCACCGGCTGAACACGATCCGTCACGCCGACAAGATTCTGATGATGGACAAGGGGGCCGTGGTCGAGTCCGGTACCCACGAGCAGCTGATGGCCCTCAAGGGCCGCTACTACTGCCTCTACCAGCAGCAGGAAGCCGGTAACTGATGTCCGTCTGCCACCCACCTACCTGCCTCTACCATGACTGACCACCTGCCCACCCCCAGCGATAACCAACCGGAAATTCCCGTCGGCGCGATCATCCGTCGGCCCAATACTCTGCCCCAGCGGATCGAGCAGCATCTGGGGCTGGGAGACTCGGCGATCGCCTTCAAACAGTCCCCCAGCTGGTCCCGGGCGATTCTCTGGACCCTGGTGGGCCTGACCACCTTTGGGGTGATCTACGCCTGCGTGGCGAAGATCGACGAGAGTGTTGTCGCCCAGGGCAAGCTCGAACCCAAGGTGAAGGTGAAGCCGATCCAGGTGCCCCTGGGCGGGGTCGTCAGGGAGGTGCTGGTGCAGGATGGGGACACGGTCCAGGCCGGTCAGCTGCTGGCCACCCTCGATACCACCGCCGCCCAGGCCAAGGTGAAGGCGCTGTCGAACGTGCGCCAGCGCCTGGAAGCCGAGAACCGGCTCTACCGGATCCAACTGGGCGAGGCGGGGGGAACGGGGCGTTTGGATGGGGATCAGCAGCGACGCCTGAGCGCGGTCAGTGAGGAATACCGGTCCCGTCAGGAATCGGTAGCCCGCGAAATTGCCCAGCAGCGCCAGCAACTGCTGGAGACCGAGGCTCAGCTGCGCAGTAATGTCCAGTCGCTGCGGGTGAACCAGCGCATCCTCGATGACATCGAACCCCTGTTCCGACAGGGCGGGATGTCCCGCATCCAGTACTTCAAGCAGCAGGAACAGGTCACCCAGCTGCGGTCGGAGGGCGATCGCCTGCGGGCCGAGCGGGCCAAGATTCGGGAGCAGATTGCCCAGGCGCAGCAGAAGCTGGAGAACACCCGCTCCCAGACCCAGGCGGATGTCCGGGAGAAAATTGACGACAACGAAAAGCAGCTTGCCGACATCCAGACCCAGCTCAGTGATAGCCAGTTGACCATCCGCTACCAGAATCTGCGGTCACCGGTCACCGGCACGGTCTTCGACCTCAAGGCCGGACCCGGCTTCGTGGCCAACACCAGTGAACCGGTGATGAAGATTGTGCCCCGAGATAACCTCGTGGCCCGGGTGTTCATCACCAACCGGGACATCGGCTTCGTCCATGCCCGGATGCCGGTGGACGTCCGTATTGATGCCTTTCCCTACAGCGAATTCGGGGATGTCAAGGGCACCCTCGCGGAAATCGGCTCCGATGCCCTGGCTCCGGACGAGACCTACAAGTTCTTCCGCTTTCCGGCCACGATTCAGATGGATCGTCAGACCCTGAAGGTACGAGGGCGGGATGTGAGCCTTCAATCCGGGATGTCCGTGACCGCCAACATCAAGATCCGTCAGCGGCCGGTGATCAGCATCCTCACCGATCTCTTCATGCCAGCTTTCGACAGTCTCAAGACGGTGCGATAGTATCGGCGTCTGCTGTGGGCCGGGACGTTCCGGAACTGAGAAGAAATTCCAAGGCTTGCTTCAGGGTTTGCTGATAGATGCCGCTTGCCGTGCAGCCGACCACTCCGCATCCTCAGTCGTGCCACCCTTGACTGTCATGCTGCACTGAGGTGGTCGGCCGTTTCGGGACGATGTGTTCACTACCCCTGGTGCAGGGGCCGGAGGCGTCAGGGAGCCAGGCGGGCCTTGCCGAGGCGGGTCTGTTCGTACCAGTTGGCGACCGCCGGGACCCAGGCCTGGATGTGTGGCCACATCAGGTCGCAGACCTTCTGGATTTCCAGCTGGGCGTCCTTCTTACTGCGCAGATCCATGAAGTGCAGGGCGCTGCGCAGGTTGAAGCTGACCACAAAATGCTGACGGTAGTCGAAGGGCAGGATGCCGCGGGCGTGCTCCTCGGAGAACCCGGCCTCGGTCAGCTCGCAGTAGCGCTGGGCGGCCTGACGGCACAGCTCCAGGTCGGCGGCCCGCAGTTCCGGTGAGTAGTGGTACTTATGCCCCTGGCGGTCGTGGTAGTGTCCCACCGGCCGCAGGTAGAAGACGTCCTCCAGGTCCACCTCACCCCTGGCGGCAGCGGCGACCCGTGCGCCGGTATATCGCATGGAATTGTGGACCACTACTCCGTTGGCGACAAAGTTATGCCATGGGCCCTGAACCTCCAGGTCGTAGGTGGTCTGCAGGCCCAGGTACTCCACTGAGACCACCGGAACCGGATGAGCTTTCAGCTTCAGTCCCGCCTTCGGTCGGGTTTCCCAGCTTCGGTCGGCATCCGCAGGCAGGGGCTGGAATCGGCTGGCAAACTCGGCTTCCAGACGATTGCTGTGCAGGTGCTCGTGGCAGGCTTTGCAGAGACTGACCAGATTGCTGAAGTCATAGGCCAGGGCCGGATTCGCATAGACCGGAATCAGATGATGGGCATGCAGATTGCCACCGACCTGGTGGCAGTTCTGGCAGGTGTAGTCGTAGCGGGCATGTACCTGGGGGGCGATCTGGCGAGTCCAGGCGCCGATCAGGTCCCGGTCACTGGCGGTGCCGCCCTTCCAGAAGTTGGATTCAGCACCTCGCCGGGTGACGGCACGACCATGGGCCCGCCGCTGTTCCCGACGTTCCTCCGACAGATTGAGCCGATAACCTTTCACGCCCCGATTCCAGGGGAACTCAGGACCGGGTGAGCGTTTGTTCAGGCTGAGACCGTGGGCATAGACCCACTTCTTCACGGACTCAACCGAGCAGCCGGCCAGACCCGCCATTTCGTCAGCGTGCAGTCCCTGATTCAGCTGGGTTTCGAGCCACTCTCGGTTCCGGTAGAGGCCATTACCGACCACCGTCTTCAGGCCGCGGTGGCGGGCGGACGGCAATTGCAGCTGGAACTGTTTTGCCCACCGGCGAATGGCCTGTTCGGAGCAACCGCACGCCTGGGCGATCGCTCTGGCGGTCATGCCCTCGTCAATCCGAGCCTGGAGCCAGTCCTGCCGGGTATAGGGGGCATCCGAGCGCACCACGCCGTTCGTCATCAGTTCACAGGAGCGGGTGGTTCCCCGCACCTGATGATTGGCATCGACGACCAGGCCCAGGGCGTCGCCCATGCGCTGCCAGCCCTCGGAGGTGTAGAGGCGATGGTTGGTGGTGCAGTCGAGGGTCTTGCCGTCGGCCAGAGTCAGGCGATACACCGGCTGGATGCCGCTGCACATCACGTCCTGCAGATGGCCGATTTCGAAGCTGCCAGTCTCTTCGTTCAGGACCCGCAGACGCATTTTCTTCAGGCGGGCTTTGCAGTCCCGACGGTAACTGCCTGGCCCTTCGCCCTGGCGCCCCCGGAGTTTCCGTTCCCGAACTGCCTGCTCGCCGTTGGTCCAGAGCTCGTAGAGTTCGGCGATTGGGATCCTGCGTAGCCCCCCCGAAGCTTGGACGAAGGTCACCTCGGTATCACCGGCGAGGCACTGGACATCGAATGACGCAATGCGATGTGTCCGCGCCTGCTGCATGACGCTGTGGGGAAAGTAGCCGACGTTGAACACGATCTGGCAGTGCTCCAGCGGGCCGTAGTGGCCCCGCTCCCCGGCCAGTAGCCGTTTGACGATCACCTCGCCTGCTTTTTCCTCATCCGGCCAGTGCTCGCGCTCGTCGTAGACGAACCCCTCCGCGTAGTCCTGGTGCATAGCCGCGTAGATGGTCTGCTGGGGGTTGGGAGTCTTCGAGATGACTTCGACGCGGAAGCGATCCATAGGGGGCGTGGGGATGCAGCTTTGCCATGATGCCCGACCCGTCGGTAAAGGTCGAGGGAGCTGGTTCAGAACGTTGAGCGCCAGAACACGAAGTATTCCTGCAGCAGCTGGTAGCGCCAGCCGCTGAGGCTGCGCTGGCGACTCCACTGGTGGGCCAGATCCTGCAGACGGTCGGCGATCGCCCCCTCCGGCAGCAGCCCAACCAGGTCCGGCAGCCGTTGACGTCGGGCGATCGCCGGGGCCAGTACCGCTACCAGTGCATCGGCATCTGCCCCTGAAAGGCGGGCCCCGCGTAGGTGTCCCCGCCGTGGGCTGAGGAACAGTTCCAGCCCCGGAGTGGCACAGGCGGGTGTTGGGGCGATCGCCCCGATCTCCAGATATGTCCGCTCCAGTTGCAGTCGGCGCCAGGGCACCGGGCGGAGGGGATAGCGTACCCCGAAGAGCAGGCGGCGCAGCCGTTCCGTCAGGTGAGGCAGGTCCCGGTGGGGAATCCCACCCCGCAGCTCCAGGGCTGGTGCCCCAAGGGTGGGGCTGGGGCTCAGGCCCGCCTCGCGCAGGTCTGCGAGCACGGCTTGGCGGCTGGGTTCGCTCCAGTCCGGCAGCGGTTCTCCGGCGGATACCCAGGTCACGGACAGTCCGGCCCGTTGCAGGACCCAGAGGGTTTCGAGGGCGAGGGTGCCGCTGCCGACGATGGGGATGACGGTCTCGGGCGCTTGAATCAGGCGATCCCGCACCGGCGTGGCGTGGGGCGGCAGACGCAGGATGTGGCGGCTGAGCAGACGGCGATCGCCCGCGATCACCCAGTGACGGCGGCGCACCTGGGCCGTGGCTTCGACCACATCGACGCCCTCCTGCATCAGCTGCTGGGGGGTGAGGTCGGGCGGGGGCGGGTCCAGCGCGGCCTCCAGGCTCAGCCTCTGGCGCAGGCGATCGCGCATCTCCTGATCCGGGTCATGGGGCTGCCAGGCACCATCGCTGACCAGAGCGACGCGGGCCTGCCAGCGGGCCGCGATGCGGGCGGTGGCAATTCCTTCCGGGGAGGCACCGATCACCACCAGGTCGTAGTCCTTGGCCATCAGCGGCAGACCTCCGTCAAAGCCTCAACCAGTCGCCGGTTCTCCTCAGGCAGGCGCACGGCGATGCGGAACCAGCGATCGCCCAGCCCCGCGAAGCTGCGGCAGTCCCGGATCAGGATGCGGAACTGCTCGAGCAGATCGGTCTGCAGCGCGACAACAGAGTGCTCACTGGCCACCAGCAGGAAGTTGGTGGTTCCCGGCAGGGCCTGCAGTCCGGGGATGGCATTCAGCTGCTGCCGCAGGCTCTCACGGGCGGGCGGCAGCCAGTCCCAGGTGCGTTGCTGGAAGTCGCGATCGCCCAGCAGCAACGGCGCGGCGGCCGCCGCCAGCCCGTTGATGCTCCAGGGATCGCGCCACTGCTGCCAGCGCTGCAGCTGCTCGGGTTGGCCGAGGGCGTAGCCGAGGCGCAGGCCCGGCAGGCTGTAAAACTTGGTCAGCGATCGCAGCACCACCAGATTCGGCAGCTGCGCCAGGGCCGGGATCAGGCTGGGCTGCTGCGCCGGGGGCAGAAAGTCCATGAAGGCCTCATCGACGATCACCTGAGCAAAGCGGGCCAGTTCCGGCAGGCGATCAACCAGCGACCAGCAGGCCCCACTGGGGTTGTGGGGATTGTTCAGCAGCAGGGCACTGGACTCCGGCTGGTCTTCCAGAGCCGGTGACAGATCCAGGGTCTCGGGCTGGGGCAGATCCAGGGGCAGATCCCGAGGGTGGATACCGCAAGCATCCAGGGCCCGGTCATAGTCAGCGAAGCCGGGACTGAGACGCCAGACCTGCCGGAGTTCCTGACAGTCGCGGACGGCCCAGGTGAGCAGTTCGGCGGCGCCGTTGCCAGGCAACACCTGCTCCGGAGTCACGGCGTGGTGGGTGGCGATCGCCTCCCGCAGGTCCCGATAGTCGGGATCGGGGTAGCGGATCAGCCAGGGCTGGGCATTGGAGAGCAGAGGCCCGAGACAGTCGGGCGGCCCCAGCGGACTGATGCTGGCGGAGAAATCAAGAATCTGGTCGGGGGAACACCCGGCCCGGGCAGCGGCCCAGCGCAGGTTTCCCCCGTGGGTGGGATGCTTCACCGGCGATGGCGCAGGCGGTGAACTACTGGCCGACCTGTTCCTTGAAGAGCTTACCAGCGGAGAAGGCGGGCACCTTGCTGGCCGGGATCTGCATCTTCTCGCCGGTCTTGGGGTTACGACCTTCCCGGGCCTTGCGTTCGCGGGGCTCGAAGGAGCCGAAGCCGACCAGGGTTACCTTGTCGCCGCTGGCCACGGCATCAATGATCGCGTCGAGGGTGGCCGAGACGATGGCGTCAGCCTGCTTCTTCGAGACGTTGGCCGCTTCGGCCACCTTGTCGATGAGCTCGCCCTTGTTCATGCGGAGTCTCCATGGGTACGGACCTGGGACGGGCCCAGGCAGCCGATCGGGGTTCGGGGGCGCAACAGGGCCAAACCCTTATCCCGACTGACTTCAAGGCTCATTCTAGGGGGGCGGGGTGGCAATGCCAGCTCACTGCGCCGTCGCCGCAGTGAAACTTCACACGAACCAGACCCCGTCAGGGTTTGCTGATCCCATACCCGGTGGTCGAGAACTGGGTGTCATCGATGATCCGGGGGGTGAGGACGACGATCACCTCCCGGCGCTCCCGAAGGGTCTCCGATCCGCGGAACAGAGCACCCAAAATCGGAATATCACCCAGAAGAGGGATCTTGTAGGAGGTATTCCGCTCACTGTCCTGAATCACCCCAGAGAGGACCAGAGTCTGACCATCCCGTATCCGGATGCGACCGGAGGCGGTGGATCGTTTCTGCAGGGGCGTCACAAAGGATTCGATGCCACCACCACATGTTCCAGTTTTGATCTGGGGCAGAGGGGCAGTGATATCGGGGGTTACCTGGATCGTCACAAAGCCATTGTCATCGACACGATCCACATCGACACCAAGTTTCAGGCCCGCTTCAACTAGCTCAGGATTAGCGGCAATCGTATTGCCCCCATTAGTAGTGGTGGTGGTGCAGGTGATCTTGGAGACAATCTGCGAAGTAATGTTGACCAGTGAGCGTTCTCCTTCCTGCACGATAAGAGTGGGATCGGTCAGCAGCTTGGCATTGCCGTTCTGGATGGTGGCATTGATGCTTGCTAGGAATTGAGGCCCCAAGAGAATCTGTTGACTGGGGCTGGTAATGGGAACTGTACCCGGTGGAGTTGGGCTGATGGGAAGGACAGCAGGCCCGAGATTTAGCCCGAGCACGCCCTTATTCCCGGTAACAAATGTGTCGCCAACTCGGAATGAGAAGCTGGCATTTAGGGCGTTCAGATCTTCGAGGTTGAGGTCGACAACCTTCACGTTGATCGAGACCTGTCGCTTACGCAGATCGAGCTGCTGCAGATACTCGGCAGCCAGTTTTACCAGCTCTTCACGTCCGACGATGGTTACCTGGTTAAGGCGTTCATCCGAGGCCACCGTCAGACCCTTGAGGGGATAGTAAACACCAGGGGTATTCGGAGGCTGCAAGGTCGTAATGACCGGACCTGACTCCTGTACGATGATGTCACTTGATACCGTAGTGCCACTGCCACCGCTGGCAGTTCCGGAACCACTTGTGCCGGAGCCACTGGGCACGAACTGTCGGGGAACGGTGATTGTTGAAACGGCGGCACCCTGCAGGTTGAGATAGTTTGAGGCAGTGGTCGCCTTGGCCTGATTCAGACGTACCGTACGGGACACCAGCTTGACAGCAGACGAGGGTAGATTTTCGCCCACCAGGATGGTGTTACCCATGCGGGTCGCCTGCAGTCCGGAGATGGAGACAATACTGTTGAACGCTTCTTCGATGCTGACATTGGCCAGATCCAGACTGACCTTCTGGCTGATGGGCGCTGTTGCAGCGGGTGCAGGAGAGGTGCCAGTGCCAGGAGTGCTGCTGCCACTGGGCGTGGCTGACGGGTTACTGGCACTGGCCTGAAACACTAGGTTGGTACGGGCAGCGCGGGCCAGCATGGCCAGCACATCACTGACGTTGGCGTTGCTCAGCACCAGTCGGGAGATGCGCTGATTATTGGTAAACGTGATGCGGATACCGGGCACCGAGACATTGGAGACCGCAATATCGCCCAGGGGCGGGGCGATCGCCCTGCCGATCAGGGGGGGCACCTGGCCGGGTGGGGTGATGGGCAGCTGACCGGCCAGGTTCGGGCTGATCAGCTGCAACTCCACCCCCCGGGGGCTGGGAGTCGCCAGCACTGTCGTGTTGGAGGGGACAGTGGCTGTGATGCGCAGGCGGTCTGGCCCGACCTGGATGATCTGCAGATTCTGTAGGGCTCGGCTGGTGCTGCGCTGGGCAATCCGGTCCGGGCTGAGCTGGCTGACGGCTCCCGAGACTTCGGCGGTCAGAGTCTGCCCGTCCACATTCGCGAAGACCTGGGGCTGCCCACCGTTACTCACCAGCCGCACCAGTAGGCCCGAGGAACCGGGTAGGACTTCCAGGTCCGTGATCAGGGCGACCGACATCTGGTTCTGGGCCAGCAGTGGCAGCGGATTGAGGAGACTGGCGCTGATCAGTCCCGTCAGGGCGATCGCCAGAGGTTGCTGGACCATGATCCTCACTCCACCAGAAACTGCGTTGAACCGTGAACTCGAACTTAGCGGGGGGCCGTAGGCGCGGCGGGGGGTGGGCC
>CAWUMD010000106.1:0-8677 GCA_963923365.1 uncultured bacterium | reverse complement strand
AACTTGCCTTCCTTGCCGGCGAAGGGGGAGTCGTTGACCACGAAGGTCATCTGCAGGGTGGGTTCATCCACCTTGATCAGAGGCAGTGCTTCCGGATTGTCGGGGCAGGCGATGGTGTCGCCGATGCTGACCTCATCGAAACCGGAGACCGCCACGAGATCACCAGCGCTGGCCTGCTCGATCTCAACCCGCTGCAGGCCCTGGAAGCCGAGCAGCTTGGTGATCCGACCGCGCTTGATGCTGCCGTCATCCCGAAGCAGGGCGGCGGGCTGACCGGAGCGGATGGTGCCGTTGTGGATCCGGCCGATCATGATCCGGCCGAGGAAGTCGCTGTAGTCGAGGGTGGTCACCTGCAGCTGCAGGGGCTTCTCGGGGTCACCGACCGGCGGCGGAACGTGCCGCAGGATGGCATCGAAGAGCGGACGCATGTTGTCGCTCTCGGTCTCCATGTCAGGCTTGGCATAGCCGCCCATACCGCTACCAAACAGGTAGGGGAATTCGCACTGGTCGTCGTCGGCGCCCAGTTCCAGGAACAGGTCGAGCACCTTGTCGACAGCAATCATGGGGTCGACCCGGGCCCGGTCAATCTTATTGACGAAGACGATCGGACGCAGACCCTTCTCGAGGGCTTTCTTGAGCACGAAGCGTGTCTGGGGCATCGGGCCTTCGTTGGCGTCGACAATCAGCAGACAGCCATCGACCATGCCCAGCACCCGCTCCACCTCACCGCCGAAGTCGGCGTGACCGGGAGTATCGACAATATTGATCCGAATGCCTTCGTAATCAACGGCCGTGTTCTTGGACAGGATCGTGATGCCGCGTTCCCGCTCCAGATCGTTGGAGTCCATCACACAGGTCGGCACCGCCTCGTTATCGCGGAAGATGCCTGACTGGGCCAGCAGGGCATCGACGAGGGTGGTCTTACCGTGGTCGACGTGGGCAATGATCGCAACGTTGCGAATGGGAAGCGACATATTTTGGAAGCTGCGTTGAGCAGGGAATGCGTTAGACACGCGAAACCCCTGCCGGTTCCGGTCGGTGACCCTGCCGCAGCGGTTTCAGTGTGTGAAGAATTTTGACTATTCTAGCCGCTGGGGTGAACCGACGGCGCAGGTCTAACGCAGGGATTGCAGCAGCAGGTCCAGGGCGATCGCATCCAGGTCTGTAACCACGAACACCTCCTGGTAGCTCTTTCCCTTGCGGGCAATCAGTTTGAAGCCGCCGCGAATCGGGGCCGAGACCTTGATCCGGAACTCGGGGCTGCGGCCCTTGGCCTGACCGATCACCGCCGGGGTCACCGTCTGTACCCGGGCATCGGCAGCCAGCTTTTCAAGCAGCGGAATCAGCCCCGGCAGGAAGGTGGAATGGTTGAGGACCAGCCGTCCCATCAGGCCGGTTCCAGGGGCGCCATGGTTAGGCCCTCCCGCTTCAGTTGCTGGTGGTAGAACTCCGCCATTTCCTGGGGACCGGTCCAGACCGTGGCCATGCCCTCGAAATGGACCTGCTGGGTCAGATGCCAAGCCTGATCCGGGGTCATGGCCGGGATGTGGCGCATCAGGCAGGCGGCAACGTGCTCAAAGGTGTTGTGGTCGTCATCCAGCACAATCACCTTGAAGTTCGGATAGGGCTGGCGGGTGCCGGCGGTGCGGGAGGCCGTCTCCCGAAGCGGAGTGGCAACCATGGAACCTGACAGTCGGGCGATTCCTGATTTCTAGCACAGCCTCGGCATCCGCTAGAATTTGCACTGGTTGCCCGCCCTGCGCGGGTCTTGCAAACCTGTGACTCCCGGAGCTTTCCCATGGAACTGCTGACCTTCGGCTGGGCTGCCCTGCTGGCATCCTTCACCTTCTCCATCGCCATGGTCGTCTGGGGCCGCAACGGCGACGGCAGCATCAACTTCTAGGCGGACGAGGCGACAGCCACACCGTGGAAGCAAGCACCCTTTCAACCGTTCTGGCAGTCACAGCCCTGGTTCTGCTGGCTGGCGTCAGTCTTGGCGTCATCTACCTGACCGCGGTGGACTGGCGTGACAAACGCCGTCTGACCAAGGAGCAGAAGGGCCGCTGAGCCCCCAGCCGCAATTCCCCGAATGACGGGGCATCTCCCAGGAGGTGCCCCGTCATTGTTTATTTCAGTCCGTTACGTCGTGTTACCGAACTGCCTCCTGCCCCGGGGCGCCTGGATATTGTCTTAAACAGGTCGTGGCCGGCGCCCGACCTCCCCCAGAGGTATGCCAACTGCGCCGTTTCTGACCACCGACCTCGGCTTCACCGACCTGCTCGGCTACCTGCAGCAGTCCCTGCAGGCACAGCCTCAGGCGCAGCTGCTCAGCCTGACTGTCCCGTTGCCGCTCCAGGACCCCCTGCTGACGTTGACCGGGCTCGGTGAGAGTGAACCCCTCTTCTACTGGGAGCAGGCGGATCAGCAGCTGGCGATCGCCGCCGTCGGCCGGGCCGCGAGCATCGAACTGACCGGCCCCCAGCGCTTCAGCCAGTCCCAGGCCTTCATCGACACCTGCCTGCGCCACACGCGGGTGCTGCCCGAAGCCGACACGGCCCTGCGCTTCTGCTGCAGCTTCGGCTTCGCCGCCGACAGCCGCGATCCTCAGCCCCCCTTCGCCCCAGCGACGCTGTTCCTGCCGCGCTGGCAGCTGCTCCGTCAGGGCGATCGATGTCAGCTGACGATCAACCTCAGTCTGGAGGGAGCCCCGAGTGTGCGGGAGCTGGCGGAACGGCTGTGGGCCATCCGCAGCCGGGTGCTGCTGCGCCGAAGCCCGCTGCCCGAGAGCCCCGACAACCATTGGATCGAGCAGCAGAGCGGCGATCGTGATCGTTTCCGGCAATCGGTGGAGCGGGCCCTGACGGCCATCGGCCAGGGGCGGCTGGAGAAGGTGGTGCTCGCCCGAACCCTGGACGGGGTTGCGGCCGAGCCGTTTCAGCTGGCACCGGTGCTGGATCGCCTACGTCGCCAGTACCCCGACTGCACCGTCTTCGGCTGGGGCAACGGCCAGGGCAGCCTCTTTCTGGGGGCCAGCCCGGAGCGACTGGTACAGCTCCGTCAGGGGCAGGTCCATACCGAAGCCCTGGCAGGCACAGCCCCCCGCCACGGCGACCGGCAACGGGATCAGGACCTGGGCGAGGAGTTGAGCGCCAGCCCCAAGGATCTGCACGAGCATGAGCTGGTGGCAGCCTTCATCTGCGAGCAGCTGACCCAGCTGGGCCTTGTCCCTGAGCGGGCGATCGCCCAGCCGCAATTACGACGGCTATCCACCCTGCAGCATCTGCAGACTCCGATCCAGGCCCGGCAGGAGCCTGGCGTCACCCTGCTGGATCTGGTGGAGCAGCTACACCCCACCCCAGCCGTGGCCGGCTTACCCCGCCAGGCAGCCTGCCAGCTTCTGCGCCAGCAGGAAGGGTTTGAACGCGGGCTCTACGCCGCTCCGATCGGCTGGATCAATGCCCAGGGTGACGGCGAGTTCGTCGTCGGGATCCGCTCCGCTCTGCTCCAGGGACGGCGGGCCCGACTCTACGCAGGAGCCGGTATCGTGGCGGGGTCCCAACCGGATCGGGAATGTCAGGAAGTGGATCTGAAGCTGCGTTCCCTACTGGAAGCCCTGATCTGAGGCAGGCACTCCCCCCGTCTGTGACACAGGAAAGCACACCGGTACCATGGTGAAGGCTATCGATGACGCCATCACCATTGAGGGATTCACCGTGCTCAGCGCCCTGATCTGGCTGCCCATTGCAGCGGCAGCCATCATCGGCTTCTGGCCCTGGCAGGAAAACGCCCGCAGCATCCGCTGGGGGGCCGGTCTGGCTGCCGCCATCGAACTGGTGCTGACCGTACTGGTGTTCCTGCAGTTCGACCCCAGCGCCAGCGGCTGGCAACTGACGGAGCAGCTCACCTGGCTGCAGCAGCTGGGCCTGAGCTACAGCCTCGGGGTGGATGGCCTTTCCCTACCCCTGCTCGCCCTCAACAGCGTGCTCACCCTGCTGGTGATTGGCCTCACGGACGTGCAGACCCGTCGTCCCAGGCTGTTCTACAGCCTGCTGCTGCTTCTGGCAGGCGCGGTGGCCGGGGCCTTTTTGGCCCACGACCTGATTCTCTTCTTTCTCTTCTACGAGGTGGAACTGATTCCCCTCTACCTGCTGATCTCGATCTGGGGGGGACCGCGGCGTGGTTATGCCGCCACCAAGTTTCTGATCTTCACTGCCCTCTCCGGGGCCCTGCTGCTGGGGGCCTTCCTGGCCCTGCCGCTGCTGGCGGGCAGCGGCAGCTTCAGCTACGACCCGACTCTGGCGGCCGCACTGCCGATGACGCAGCAGCTGATCCTGCTAGGGCTGATCGTGGTCGCCTTCGGGATCAAGACCCCGATTGTTCCCTTCCACACCTGGCTGCCGGATGCCCACGTGGAGGCATCGACCCCGGTGTCGATGCTGCTGGCGGGGGTCCTGCTGAAACTGGGTACCTACGGACTGCTGCGCTTCGGTCTCGGCCTGTTCCCGGATGCCTGGGCCGTGATTGCCCCCAGCCTGGCCTGGGTAGCCGTGGTCAGCACCCTCTACGGCTCCTTCAACGCCATCGTCCAGCAGGACATGAAGAAGCTGGTGGCCTACAGCTCGATCGGCCATATGGGCTACATCGTGCTGGCCGCCGCCGCCGCCACCCCCCTGAGCCTGCTGGGTGCGGTCTGCCAGATGGTCAGCCACGGTCTGATCTCGGCGCTGCTGTTCCTGCAGGTGGGCTTCGTCTACAACCGTACCGGCACCCGGGATCTGAGTGTCCTGCGCGGCCTGATGACGCCCGAGCGGGGCCTGCCCATCGTCGGCAGCCTGATGATTCTCGGGGCCATGGCCAGTGCCGGTCTGCCGGGGATGATGGGCTTCGTGGCAGAGTTCATGATCTTCCGGGGCAGCTACAACGCCTACACCCTGCCGACACTGCTGTGCATGCTGGGCACCGGTCTGACCTCGGTCTACTTCGTGCTGCTGGTGAACCGGGCCTTTTTCGGTCGTCTGCCGGAACAGTTCGCCCACATCCGGGCCGTCAGCTGGAAGGAGCACCTCCCCGGCTTCGCCATGGCCCTGCTGATTATCCTCTTCGGTCTTCAGCCCCAGTGGCTGGTGAGCTGGAGTGAACCAAGCACGGCCGACCTGAGTCTGCCAGGGGTGCTCACCGAAACCCCGTCATCCCCCACGCTGGCCTTGCTGCCGGGTTCCTCCGAGCCCTAAGCCATCCGGCGGAACCTCGGCCACCCCTGCACCCGGATCTGGGGGAGTGGGCACGCTGGAAGCGACCGATGGGGATCTCCCCGATGCGCTCCCGCTCTGATCTCGACTTTCTGCAGCTCAGCTCCCTGCATCAGGGAGAGGCCCTGAGACTGCTGGATCCGGAACAACGACGCCAGGCTCTGCAACTGCTGCGGCGGCGATCGCCCTCCCAGGAAGCCAACCTGCTCCGTCAGCTGGGAGAACGCTTCCACAGCGGCTGAGCCCCGGGGCAGAAACGGAATTTCCCCTGCCGTAGGATTCGCACTGCGTCACAATGCAGCGACACCCCCTGCGGAGCGCCCATGGCACAGATGGATACGGAGGCGATCGCCCGCCGGGCCGACGCCCAGGCCCAGCGATTCGCCGCAATGGCGGAACTGGCCGACGGTCGGATCCGGGCAGCGATCGCCAATCAGGACCCGGTGGCGGAACTGGCCTACGGCGAGGCGGTGAAACTCTACCGCCAGTGGCAGGCTGAAGCGCACATGACCGCCCTGGCCTACGGAGCTCCCTGGCTGGACACGGATGCGACAGCAGAGTAAGGCTGCTACGCCTGAAAAAGCGGGCTACGGGAATCGAACCCGTATCATCAGCTTGGAAGGCTGAGGCTTTACCACTAAACTAAGCCCGCACAGGGATCACCTTACCACAGCTCTCCCGCGCGTGGCGGCCGGGGCTATGCTGTCGCCAACGGTACTGGCGATCGCCCATGGCTGACCCGACCCCCTCTCCCCCGGCACTGCGCCCCGGCGTGCTGAGTCGCTGGCACCATCTGGCCCTGAATGTGGCCGATCTGTCCCGCTCCCGCCGCTTCTATGGGGATCTACTGGGGCTGCGGGAACTCTGCAGTGCGGATCTGCCCGCCACCCTGCAGCCCCTGGCGGCGGCCGGGCAGGTAGCCTGCTTCGCCCTGGCGGACGGCAGCATCCTCGATCTGTTCGCCACCCCGGACTTACCGGTTCCCGATCCGGACCCGGCGCGGGAATTCCGGCGGGTCAGTCACCTGGCCTTCGACATCGCCCCGACGCAGTTTGATGCCGCCGTGGCGGCGCTCCAGCAGGCCGAGGTCGTGATCGCCGCCGGACCGGTCAGTCGACCGACCGGTCGCGGCATCTACTTCTACGATCCGGATGGTCTGCAGCTGGAAATCCGCTGCGACGCCAGCCCCTGATCGGACGTTTGCCCATGCCCTCCTCTGCGCCCGTACCGCCGGCCCAGGCCCTGCCTCCCCTCAGCCTGGGCACCCGCCTGGCTTTCGGGGCAGGCGACATGGGCAGCGGCATCACCGCCAACCTGCTGGCCTTCTTCCTGCTGCCGTTTTTGACCAACGTGGCAGGACTGCCACCGGCGATCGCCGGACTGATTCTGCTGATCAGCAATCTCTGGGATGCCGTGATCGATCCCTGGATCGGGCTGAAGAGCGATCGCACCCGCAGTCGGCTGGGGCGCCGCTACCCCTGGATGCTGCTGGGGGTCCTGCCCCTGGGGATCAGCTTTGCCCTGCAGTGGTGGGTGCCCTTCAGCAGCGAAGCCAGCCTGTTCGCCTTCTACCTGGCGATCGCCCTGGTCTTCCGCAGTTCCTACGCTGCCGTCAGCCTGCCCTACGCCGCCCTGACAGCGGAGCTGAGCCGCGACTACGACGAGCGCACCAGCCTCAACGCCTTCCGCTTCAGCTTCTCCCTCGGGGGCGGTATCCTCGCCCTGGGCATCGCTCTGGCACTGTTCAGCACGATTGCCCAACCCCTGGAGCAGTACCGCTGGCTGGGGGGGATCACCGCCCTGCTGAGCATGGTGCCGGTGCTGATCTGCGTGGCCGGTACCTGGCGCCGCAGCCGGCTGATGCAGCGACACTACCCGAGCCCGGAGATCAGTCACAGTGGCGGCAATCCGCTCAAGCAGTTCGGGCTGGCCCTGGCCAACCGCCCCTACCGCTTCGCCCTCGGCCTGTTCGTCTGTGCCTGGATGGCGGTCCAGGTGACCAGCTCGGTGACCGAGTACTACGTCACCCTCTGGATGCGCCTGCCGCGCCAGGACTTCACCCTGCTGGCGCTGGTGGTGCAGGGGACGGCGATTCTGGCACTGCCGCTCTGGAGCCGGATCTGCGATCGCCTCGGCAAGGGCAGCACCTTCATCGCCGGGGCTGGGCTCTGGCTGCTGGCAGACCTGGGGCTGCTGCTGCTCCAGCCGGGTCAGACCGGCCTGATGTGGTGCCTGGCGGTGCTGGTGGGGTTGGGGGTTTCGTCGGCCTATCTGGTGCCCTGGTCGATGGTGCCCGACACGATCGAGCTGGATGAGCTGGAGAACGGTCAGCGCCGCGAAGGCCTGTTCTACTCGCTGATGATCCTGGCCCAGAAGCTTGGGCTGGCCCTGGCCCTATTCCTGGTGGGGCAGCTGCTGGGGCTGGCAGGGTACCGGGCCGGTCACGGCGGCGAGATCCTGACCCAACCGGACTCGGCCCTGACTGCCATCCGCATCGCCATGGCCGGCTTGCCCGCCCTCTGTCTGGCGGGGGGCATCGCCTGCGCCCGCGCCTACCCCCTCACTCGCGATCGCCACGCCGAGGTGCTGCTGCTGCTGGAGGAGCGGCGGCGGGGGTTGTCGGCTCCAGGCTGAGCGCCTGCACCGGACCCAGTTCCAGGGACGCCAGCGGGGCCTTGAGAGCCGCCCCGTTGCCAACCACCAGGGTGACGAGGCGATCCGGCCGGATCCGCTGGCGAGCCACCCGCTGCACGTCAGCGACCGTCACGGCTGCCACCTGCTTCTGGTAGCGGAACAGCTGGTCGGCCGGATAGCCGTAGTAGGCGTAGCGCAGCAGCCGGGACAGGGTCTGGGCCGGGGTCTGGAAGTTAAAGATGAAGGTATTGAGCACCCGTTCCTTCGCCTCGGACAGTTCCCGATCGCTGATCGGCTCCCGGCGCACCAGTTCCAGCTGGGCCCGGATGGCCCGAATCAGCTCAGCGGTTGTCTCGGTGCGGGTCTGGGCTCCGGCCACGAACAGTCCGGGGTAGTCGAAGGCAGGCTGCCATCTGCTGTAGACGGAGTAGGCCAGCCCCTGGCGGGAGCGAACCTGGTTGTAGAGACGCCCCCCAAAGCCGTTCAGCACCTCGTTGAGCACCGACAGCGCCGGGAAGTCGGGGTCGCTGAAGCGATCGCCCAGCTGCCCCATCTGCACATAGCTCTGGTTCTGCTGGGGCCGATCCACCAGCCACAGGCCCGAAGCGTTGACCTGGCGGGCCGACGGAATCGGCAGGTCTCGGGTCGTGCCCGCCGACCAGTCGGCGGTGAGCTGCTGCAGTTCGGCCTTCACCCGGGCGGCATCGAAGTCCCCCACCAGGCCCAGGATCATCCGCTGGGGCTGGTAGCTGTCTCTTATACACATCTCCGAGCCCACGAGACCAGAGAGGATC
>CAWUMD010000105.1:0-8680 GCA_963923365.1 uncultured bacterium | reverse complement strand
ACCTCTGCTTAAAGGCACAGAAAAGGGGCTCCAGCTGGAGCCCCTTTTCTGTGCCGTCACCAGCGATGGGCGTCAGGCTGCGGCCATCCAGTCGTAGATGCGGTTGAGCTGATCCACGGTCACCAGACCGTAGCGGTGCAGCACCATCGGCAGCGGGCCGTCATCCTCACGGCTGGCCCGCAGTGCCAGCTCCAGGGAGGAGTCGGACAGGCCCATCTCCTGATGCAGGAAAGTCACCAGCGCAGACCCCTCAGCCTCAGGCTGGAGGTGGGGACGCAGGGGGGTGACGGTGGCGATCGCAGACATCGGGAGCAGCTTCGGAAACAGGACTGATACTGTTACGACCGCTACAGACAACGGTTAACAGTTTGTTAAGGCGCTTCATACTTGCATCCCGAGCCGCCCCTGTCAAGGGGTTTGGCAACAGGATTCGGAAAGAGTACCCCGTCCCGTCCCCGATCCGATCAGGGGGTGTGGATCAATCCGCCGATCCGAGCTGCGGCGATCGCCCCAGTTGACCGGTCATCAGCCTCAGGGCCAGCCAACGGGCGACGGGGATCTGCCGCAGGCCCCACAGCCCCAGGCGGCGCAGGGCGACCAGGGGGAGCCAGCGGTTGGAGAACAGCCGGTCCAGCAGATCCGTGAACAGCAGAATCACCAGGGCTTCCGGACGGCGCCAGCGATCGTAGCGGCGCAGCACCCGCTCACTGCCGGGGTCTGCCCCGGTCGCGATCGCCGCAATCACCAGCTCCGCCAGGGCCGCCGCATCGCGAATCCCCAGATTCATCCCCTGGCCCCCCACCGGGTGGCAGCCGTGGGCCGCGTCCCCCACCAGGGCCAGCCGCTGGCCGTAGTAGCTCCGCCCCTGACGGAAAGCCACCGGAAACACCTGACGCTGGTTCTCGAGCCGCAGCGCCCCCATCTGGCTGCCGTAGCGCCGCTGCAGCTCCCTCAGGAATTCCGCCTCCGGAGCCGCCGCCAGCGCCTGGGCCTGCCCATGGGGGGCCGTCCAGACCACCTGGGAGCGATCGCCAGGCAACGGCAGGATGGCAAAGGGCCCCTCGGGCCAGAAGCGTTCGTAGGCTACCCGCTGGTGGGGGTGCTCATGGCGAACCACGCAGGTGAGGCAGGACTGCCAGTAGCGCCAGCCCCAGGAGCGCAGCCCCGCCTGCTCGCGGGTGGGGGACTGGGGTCCATCGGCAGCAATCACCAGCCGGGCCTGCAGGGTGAGGGAATCCTCGGCGTCACTCCCCTGAATCAGAGCCCGATCACGGCGGTAGTCAATCTGCTCCACCCGCACCGGCCCGGGCCAGCAGAACCCCTGCTGCCGGCCCAGATGGCGGTAGAGCGTGGTCAGAATCGGTCGATGCTCCCCGATGTAGCCCAGATCAGCCCGATCCAGGTCCTCGGGGCGGAAGCGCACTACACCGGGGTGATCCGCATCCGAAAGCTGGATTGTCTCGAAGCACTCCAATTGGGGGCGTAACTCCTCCCACACCTCCAGTTGCCGGAAGATGGCCGCCGTCTGCAGCGACAGGGCGTAGGCTCGCTCCCGGGCGATCGCCCGCTCCGGCGGGTTAGCCTCCAGCAGCACTACCTCCAACCCGGCCCGACAGAGGGCCAGGGCCGTGGTCGCGCCGACGATACCACCCCCCACCACCACCACGTCGTAGCAATGGCTCGGGTCAGCCGTCAGCGTCGGCAGCAGCGAGGGTTCAGGCATGGCGGCGGTCGACAGGGATTGACCTTGAGTCTAAACAGACGGACGGGGGGCGAGGCTCAAGCCTCGCCCCCCGTCCGCATGGCGGTGGATGCCGGCGTTAGCCGTTCAGCACCTGGGAGGAGGCACGGGCAGCCGCCGCCTCATCGGGATCGACCCCCTTGCGGGTGAGGTTGATCCGTCCCTTCTGGTCGACTTCGCGCACCTTGACGACCACTTCGTCGCCCACAGCCACTTCATCCTCCACCTTGGCGACGCGATGGTCCGCCAGTTGGGAGATGTGGATCATCCCTTCCTTACCGGGCAGGAACTCGACGAAGGCGCCGATGGGGATGATGCGGGTGACGCGACCAGCGTAGACATCGCCGGGGTTGAGGCGACGGGTCATGCCGGCGATGATGCTGCGGGCCTTCTCGGCCGCTGCTCCGTCGCTACCGGCGATGGTGACGGTGCCGTCATCGGCGATGTCGATCTTGGTACCGGTCTGCTCGGTGATGCCCTTGATGTTCTTGCCACCGGGACCAATCACCATGCCGATCTGGTCGGGATCGATCTTCAGGGTCAGCAGTCGGGGCGCGTAGGGCGACAGCTCGGTGCGGGGCTCGGTGATCGCCTCCAGCATCTTGCCGAGGATGTGCATCCGAGCCGGACGCGCCTTCTCGACCGCATCGCGGATCACCGCCATCGGCAGACCATGAATCTTCATGTCCATCTGCAGCGCCGTGATGCCGCTGTCAGTCCCGGCCACCTTGAAGTCCATGTCACCGAGGAAGTCCTCGATGCCCTGGATGTCGGTGAGGACACGATAGTCATCGCCTTCCTTGATCAGACCCATGGCCGCACCGCTGACCGGCTTGCGGATGGGCACGCCTGCATCCATCAGCGCCAGGGTGGAGCCGCAGACCGAACCCATGGAGGTGGAGCCGTTGGAGGAGAGCACCTCGGAAACGACCCGCAGCACGTAGGGGAATTCCTGCTGACTGGGCAGCACCGGCAGCAGGGCCCGTTCCGCCAGAGCACCGTGGCCGATTTCGCGGCGACCGGGACTGCGCATCGGCCGGGTCTCGCCGACCGAGTAGGGAGGCATGTTGTAGTGGTGCAGGTAGCGCTTCTCGCTGTCGGGATGCAGATCATCCAGCTCCTGGGCATCCCCGGGCGTCCCGAGAGTGGCGATGGAAAGCACCTGGGTGAGACCGCGCTGGAACAGACCGCAGCCATGCACCCGCTTGGGCAGCACACCGACGCGGGCGGCGATCGGACGTACCTGATCGAGGGCCCGGCCGTCGACGCGCACGCCCTCGTCGAGGATCTGCTGGCGCATCAGCTTTTTGGTCAGGGACTTGAAGGTGTTGCCCAGGGCCTTGGGTTCGGCGGCGATCGCCTGCCGGACCGCATCTTCATCGCCCAGGGTGTCGACCTTGGCGACCAGCTCGGCTTTGACTGCATCCAGGGCAGCATCCCGCTCGAACTTGGTGAAGCTGTGCTGCTTGAGCACCTGCTGCACCCCGGCGCTGGCCTCGGCCTTCACGAAGTCCTCGATGGTGGTGTCGGCCACCGGAGCCTGGGGAATCACCTGCTCGATCCCCAATTCGGCAATCAGCTCGCGCTGGGCCTTGATCAGTTCCTGGACCGCTTCGTAGCCGAAGTCGATCGCTTCGATCACGTCCTGTTCCGGCAGCTGATTGGCCCCGGCTTCGACCATGATCACGCCTTCGGGGGACCCGGCCACCACCAGATCGAGGTCGCTGGCGGCGATTTCCCGATAGGTGGGGTTGATGATGAAGTCATCGCCCACGAGGCTGACCCGCACGGCCGCCATCGGACCGTAGAAGGGGATCTTCGCCAGCAGGGTGGCAATGGAGGCACCCGTCACCGCCAGCACATCCGGGGGAACGTTCTCGTCCATGGACATGGTGGTGGCGACGATCTGCAGATCATCACGCAGCCAGTTGGGGAATAGCGGGCGGATCGGGCGGTCGATCAGACGACCGGTGAGGATGGCCCGCTCGGGGGGACGCCCCTCCCGACGCAGAAAGCCGCCCGGCACGCGACCGGCGGCGTAGAGGCGCTCTTCGTAATCAACCGTCAGGGGTAGGAAGTCGATGCCCTCACGCCCGGAGGAACGGGTGGCGGTCACCAGAACCGAGGTCTCACCCGACCGAATCATCACTGAACCGCCGGCCTGGGGCGCAAACAGGCCGACATCGAGCTGGATATCCCGTCCGTCGAAGGATATCACCTTGCTCAATTCCTGCATTGATCGCTATTTCCTTTCTTTTCACTCAAGAGATCCTGACACCGTCCGGTTCAGGACTGCAAGCGACCTCTGGGGTAGCTTTCTTCGTCTTGCTTCACGCCGTCATTGTAACGATCGATACCTGGGGATCGGCGCAACCTCACTTTTCTGTCAGGTTCCTCAAATGCGGAAGCGGCGCCGGTTTTGCCGACGCCGCTTCCGGGGGGTGATGGCGGCCTTCGCCTAGATCAGCTTGACGGCCCGCAGCCCAAGATAGAGGCCCACCGCCGCGGTGAAACCAGCGCCGAGAACGATGCCGTAGAAGACGACTCCCATTTCCGATTCCTTCGCAAAAAATGCCGTAAGCCCTATTCAATCACCGAAGCCGCTAGTCCTGCACGTAGTCGCTGCCGTTGAGTAGGCAGGTCTCGGCCCGAACGAACTCGCGCCCCAGGTAGAGGGCATGGTCGTAGCGACTGAGGGGACAGGGGTCGGCATCCTCAGTGATCGCTTTGCCGATCTCCTTGGCGGTGCGGCCCCGGTAGGTGGTGCTGGGGGTGCGGGCGAGGCTGCCCTTGCAGGCCAGCACTTCGCCGGTCTCGGGGTCGCAGGCCAGTCCCTGGTCGTTGATCGTGTTGCCGTAATGGTCGGCGCAGATCAGCCCGGCCTCGCGGTCGAGGTAGATGATGAAGTAGCCGAACGGGTCGAGATCGATGTCCCGCCGCGACAGCTGGTCGTCGATAGTCTGCAGTTCGTCAGCGGTGGGTGAGGTGGTCGTACTAGTCATGGATCCATTCTAGGGAGCCCACCCTGGCCTCAGCCGAGGGGCACCTCTGGGCGCCGGAACGGCAGTTCGCCGTTGATTGCCTCGATTTCCTCGGCCTCCAGTTCGTTCACCTGGGCCAGCCAGGGCCGCAGGATGGCACCGAAGCGGGGCTCGTACCAGCGGTGCAGGCTCCAGTGGGCGGTGGCCGGGAAGCCGCGTCGCTTCTTGTGGCTGCCACCGGCACCGGGGTCGAAGCTGCGAATACCGTGGGCGATCGCCCACTCGATCGGCTTGTAGTAGCAGCAGTTGAAGTGGAGGTTATCGACCTCCTGGTCACTGCCCCAGTAGCGGCCGTAGAGGCGATCGCCCTTGTGGATGCAGAAGGACATCGCCTGGGGGTGGTGGGCATCGGTCCCGAAGGCGGCCACCAGCAGCACCCGGTGGCGGTAGTCGTGGGCCAGTCGCTCGAAGAAGTCGCGGGTCAGGTATTTACTGCCCCACCAGCCGAAGCGATCGCAGTGGTCGCTGTAGAAGCGGTACATGCGTCCGAACCAGTCGTGGGGAATCTCGTCGCCGGTGCGGGCCTCCAGCCGCAGTTCCGCCGTCTCCATCGACTTCACCTCCCGGCGGATGTTGCGGCGCTGGTTGGCGTTGAACATCCCCAGGTAGTCGTCGAAGCTGTCGAAGCCCTGGTTGCTCCAGACCGAATTGTGGTGCATCCAGGCGGAGTAGCCCGCTGCTTCCGCCAGGGGCTTCCAGGCGGGGTCGACGTAGAGGAAGTTGCAGCTGAGGATGTCGTTGCGGCTGCAGAAGCGATCGATTTCCGCCAGCAGGGCCGCCGTCAGGTCAGCTTCATCCTCCGCCGGGGCAAACAGGAAGCGGTAACCCACCGCCGGAGTCATCGGCGCCATGCCCAGCAGCTTCGGGTAGTAGTTGAGGCCCAGACGCTGGGCCAGCTCCGCCCACTGCTGATCGAAGACGAACTCGCCGTAGCTGTGGCCCTTGAGGTAGAGCGGCGCCGCCGCCACCAGCTCGGTTCCCCGCCAGGCCACCAGGTGGCAGGCTTGCCAACCCGCCCGGGCGACAGCACTGCCGGAGTCCTCCAGATGGTGCAGCCAGGTCCATTCGAAGAAGGGAGTGGCCAGGGGCTGGGCCAGGGCATCCCAGGCGGGCTGGGGGACCTCGGCCACGGACTGGACCCATTGGAGCCGGAGGGTGTCGGACATGTCAGCGGCGACGGCGATAGGTGAGGAAGACTTCGTCTCCCATCGGTTCTACCGCAACCAGTCGCAGGGCCAGGGGCTGGGGCAGTCCTGTTCCGCCCACCGGTGTCGGGGCCGTCACGCCCCCCAGCAGCCAGGGGCAAATCGTCAGCTGCAGCTCGTCGATCAGGTCCAAGCCCAGCAACGAGGCGGCCAGTTCCCCTCCACCCAGCACCGCCAGCCGTTCTAACCCCAGAGCCTGCAGCTGGGCCAGGAAGGGCACCCAGGCGATCGCCTTCCCCCCATCCCAGACCTGCTCGAACAGGGGTGAGCCCTGCCAGCGTCGGGCCCCCGTTGTAGTGGTCAGCAGCCCCCGGGGCACCGGCTGGGAGAAGTAACGCCAGTCCGGGTCGAGGTCACCGCTGGCACTGACACAGATCTGCCAGGGTTGGGGCGATCGCCCCAACCGCTGCCGCTGCAACCGCAGGTCCGGATCGCGCACCGAGAGGGTGGTGCCGTAGGCCCGCAGGGTGCCTGCCCCGAACAGCACCGCATCGGCCCAGGCCACTCCCTGCTCCAGGCGGCGTAGATCCTCAGCGGAACTGAAGCGGGCTGCCCGACCATCCGCCGAGGCAATCTTGCCGTCCACGGTTAGGGCGAGAATCAGCCGCGTCTGCGGTCGGGTTTGCGCTTGTTCTTCTGCCAACAGCCCCTGCCACCCTACGATCTCGAGTCTAAAAAAAGACCCCTGAGGTCAGGGGTCGGTCCGAAATACAAGTGGAGTGTGGGCAACAGGGCGTCACCTGAGAGCCATTGTCCAACTTGGAGGGTTATTTTCGCGTTCGCTTTGGTAGAGTTTCAGGTTCTCTTTAGCTTTGCCTTCAGACCGCGGCCGTGGCCAGCGCCGGGCTGGCGATCGCCGGGTAGGCCAGGGGGGCGCAGTACACTTCCGCAGAGTTGTTCGGGCTCTCCACCAGCTTGATCCGGTAGAGTTCGGCCCCGATTTCCCGCACAGGCCCCGCTAGCAGGTCACGGATGTGCACGGCGATGTTCTCGGCGGTGGGCACCACCTCGGCGAAGTAGGGAATGTCCTTGTTCAGGAAGGTGTGATCGAAGGGTTCGACCACGAGGTCATCGATCAGCCGCTGCAGCTCGCCCAGATCAGCGATCATGCCGGTGCGCTCGTCGATCTGCCCGCGGATGGTCACTTCCAGGTGGTAGTTGTGACCGTGGCCGTGGGGCCGGGCGCACTTGCCGTAGATCTCGCAGTTCTCCTCGAAGCTGAGGCTGTCCTTGGCCAGACGGTGGGCAGCGCTGAAGTGGGTGCTGGTGGTCAGATAGGCTTCCATGTCATTCCCCAGGTATTCGGCCCAGAGCTCAGGGTGTTCGTAGAGGGTGATGCGGGCCAGGGGCAGGTGCGGCGCCAGCCGCTGCCAGATCACCCGGGCCAGGTTCTCGGTGGTCGGCAGGGTCGCGGCGAACTCCGGCCAGACCTCGTTCAGATAGGAGAAATCGAGCTGACCGGTGACCTCCTGGCGGATCACATGCTTGACGTCCGACAGGTTGAGAACCATGCCGTAGTCGTCCAGCTGGCCCGGCATGGCGACGTAGAGGACGTAGTTGTGACCGTGACCGGGAGCCCGGCTGCAGGCTCCGAAACGCTGCTGGTTCTCCGCCTCCGACAGCTCCGGCAGCCAGTAACGGTGGCTGGCCGAGAACTGGGCCCGACGGTTGATGATGCAGGGAATTCCCGGACTCATAGGCGGCGGATGTAAAGATCCGTGAAGACGCCCTTCTAGGATAGAGACCCGCGATCCCCAACGGCTGTCGCGGCGGCCAAAGTTCTATGCTGGATCCCCGGAGTCAGGGGCGTAACAGCGTGTCGCAGGCGGTACAGGAACAACTGCAGGGACTGTCGATCTTTCTGGTCGGCATGATGGGTGCGGGTAAGAGCAGCGTCGGTCAGCTGCTGGCCCAGGTGCTGGGCTATCAGTTCTTCGACACGGACCGGGTGATTGAGCAGGCCGCCGGGTGCAGCATCGCCGAGATCTTCGAGCGGGACGGGGAAGATGGCTTCCGGGCCCTGGAGACCCAGGTGCTGGCGGAACTGGCGGGCTATCGCCGTCTGGTGATCGCCACCGGCGGCGGCATCGTCACCCGGCCGATGAACTGGAGCCACCTGCGCCACGGCATGGTGGTCTGGCTGGATGTGCCCGCGGCCGAACTGGTGGAACGGTTGCAGCGGGACCCACTGACCGCCTCCCGACCGCTGCTGCAGACCGACGACCCGATTGCCACCCTGACACAGCTGCTGGGCGATCGCCGCGAGCTCTACGCCCAGGCGGATATCTGTGTTATGCCTGAGCCCGGCGAGAGCGCCGGTCGCACCGCCGAGCGGGTGCTGGCGCTACTGCCGACGATGATCAAGGAGCCGACCGCGCCGGTTTCTCCAGCCTGACGGCGAACCACTGCACACTCAGCCCCGGCTCCAGTTCCAGTTCGCAGACGGTGTCGCGCAGGTAGCGGGCCTGGGCAGCGCGATCGCCCCGGGCCCGCACGTCGGGCGTCAGGGAATCGAGCTCCCGCGCCAGCAGCGCTTCCAGTTTCGCCAGCAGTTCCACCGGGGTCAGGAAGGCTTCCGGCTGCCCGGGCTCCAGCCAGACGTAGTGGTCTTCGTAGTGGATCAGGGCGTCGGCCATGGTGGGCTGCACAGACGGGAACTGTCCCCAGTATTGCGATCGACCGGCCCGGGCCGG
>CAWUMD010000104.1:0-8719 GCA_963923365.1 uncultured bacterium | reverse complement strand
CCCCGGGGCGGGCCGCATCGAGGACATCGAAGCGCTCCAGGAACTCCCACTGGTGACAGCCGATGAACCCGGCATCCCGGATCAGGTACGGCGCCCGGATCGGCTCGGGGCCGAAGCGCAGGTGACTGACGGTCACCGAACCGGACTTCTTCGAGTCGTAGACGAAGTAGCCCTGGGCCCAGTTGTCGGTATCCTCACCGATGATCTTGATGCTGGCCTTGTTGGCACCGACGGTGCCATCAGAACCAAGGCCGTAGAAGATCGCCCGCACCGTCCGCTCGGATTCCAGACCCCAGTGAGCGTCGTAGTCCAGCGACAGGTGGGTGACGTCGTCGCGGATGCCGACGGTGAAGGGGTGCCGCGGCTTCTCGGCATTCAGATGATCGAACACCGCCTTCACCATCGCCGGGGTGAACTCCTTCGAGGAGAGCCCGTAGCGGCCGCCGCAGAGGGCGGGCATGGGGCGATCGCTGCGGGCGAAGGCTTCCACCAGGTCCAGATACAGCGGTTCTCCCCCGGCCCCGGGTTCCTTACAGCGGTCCAGCACCGCCACCTTGCACACCGTCTCGGGAATCGCCGCCAGACAGGCCGCCGCGTCGAAGGGCCGGTAGAGGCGCACCTTCAGGCAGCCGACCTTTTCGCCCCGGGCCACCATCGCCTTCACGGTCTCCTCGACCACCTCGCCACCGGAGCCCATGATCACCACCAGCCGCTCGGCGTCGGGCGCCCCACTGTAGTCGAACAGACGGTACTGGCGACCGGTCTGGGCCGCGAACAGGTCCATCGCCACCTGCACCAACCCAGCAGCATCGGTGTAATACCGGTTCACCGTCTCCCGGGCCTGGAAGTAGACATCCGGGTTCTGGGCCGTGCCCCGCAGCACCGGGTGGTCGGGGCTGAGGGCCCGGGCCCGGTGGGCGCGGATCGCCGCCTCGGGGATCAGAGCCCGCAGGTCGTCATCGCTGAGCAGGGCCACCTTCTGGATTTCGTGGGAGGTGCGGAAGCCATCGAAGAAGTGCAGGAAGGGCAGGCGGCTGTGCAGGCTGGCGACCTGGGCGATCGCCGCGAAATCCTGGGCCTCCTGCACCGAGCCGGAGCAGAGCAGGGCACAGCCGGTGGCCCGGCAGGCCATCACGTCGCTGTGGTCGCCAAAGATCGACAGCCCCTGGGCTGCCAGCGAACGGGCTGCGATGTGCAGCACCACCGGCGTCAGCTCCCCGGCAATCTTGTAGAGATTGGGGATCATCAGCAGCAGGCCCTGGGAGGCCGTGAAGGTGGTGGTCAGGGCCCCGGCCTGCAGAGCCCCGTGCACGGTTCCGGCAGCCCCGGCCTCGCTCTGCATCTCCACCACCGAGGGCACCGAGCCCCAGAGGTTGGGCTGCCCCACCGCCGCCCAGGCATCGGCCCATTCGCCCATGGGCGAGGCGGGGGTAATCGGATAGATCGCAATCACTTCGGCGAGGCGGTAGGCCACCCGGGCAACGGCTTCATTGCCGTCAATCATCGTGAAGTGTGGGGAAGCCATGACGAGCCCTCGGCAGGGATACGGCCTTGGTCGATAGCCGCACCCCCAGGCTAGGGAGGTGAAGCCGTTGCTCCGCAAGTCTTAAGCCGTGTTTTAACTTGGTCCCGGTGGATTGTCACAATGAAGTCTCCTGAGTGGAGAGCTGCCGTGCCCGAAAACGCCATCAACCTGATTGCCCTGGTGGTAGGCGCCATGACCCTCTCGACCCTTGTCGGCCCGGCTGTGGGGCTTTCCCCCGGCATCACGGTGGCGGCAACGGCACTCCTGCTGGTGGGCTACAGCCTCGATAGTTTTGTCTGGCGCAGTCAGGGTCTGGCCCTGACGCTGGATTGGGTCGACCAGCGATCGCCGGATCACCGTCAGCGGATTCTGCACCACGAGGCGGGACACCTGCTGGTAGCGACTCTCCTGGATCTCGAGGTCACCGGCTATGCACTCTCGGCCTGGGAGGCTTTCCGCCAGGGGGAAGGGGTGCAGATTGGAGTCCGCTTCCGGGATGCCCGGTTGGAGGCAGGCCTCGCATCCGGCCAGCTTCCCGTCGAAACCGTCAACCGCTACTGCCAGGCCCTGATGGCCGGGGGAGCCGCCGAACAGCTGATCTACGGCAATGTCGAGGGCGGCCAGGAAGATGTAGCCCAGTTCCGCCAGCTATGGCGGGCCCTGGGGCGTAGCGAGGAAGACTGCCAACGCCAGCAGCGGCTATCCGCCATCCTGGCCCGAGAGCTGATTGCCGCCCACCGGGACTGCTACGACCAGCTGGTCGAGGCCATGGCCGAGCGCCAACCCGCTCAGGCCTGCCGAGCCCTGGTGGCGCCCCAATCGGCGGCATCTGCGCAGGTATAGTCCTCGCCTCGAGCAGCGCCAACACATCTCCCCTCCTCCCACCGCCGACAGCAGCCCGGCTGACCCCGATCCACTAGCTGAGGAGGTAGATGAGTATAATTGCTCAGACAGGTAACCCGTATCCGGTCCTGACCTCGTCTCCTCCGGTGTGATGTCACGCCGAATCCGAAAGCTCTCAATCCACGCCAGCCCGGGGCTGGCGTTTTTTCTGGCGATCGCCCCACCCGGGCCGAGGCGCTCAATTCTGCCCGGGAGCCGGGGCCGGGCGGTCGGGACGCAGACGCTGGGCCTCCCCCAGATAGAGGTGCTGAACCCGCTGGCTCTGGGGCAGCCAGGTGGTGATCAGCACGCGCAGGCACCGGGGCAGGTCCCCCGGCACAGCCATCTGCTGGACGTCCAGCAGCGCCACATCCTGCCAGCCCGGTAGTCTTCGGGGCACGGATGCCGGGAAGATGGCATTCACATCGGCCGTAGCCGACACCACCAGAGAGACGATACGTTCCGGCTGCAGCCGATTGGCGGCAATCAGCCCCTGCATCAGTTCACCCATGGCCGCCCGGATGGCCTCGGGGGTGTTGGCCTCAACGGTGGTGGCCCCGCGGACCCCACGCAGGGCCAGGGGTTCCGCCTGGGCTGCCGCAGTGGTGACCAGCACCAGGGCGATCGCCGCGACCATTCCCTCTGCCACCCGGTCCCGCAATCGCCACCGCACAGCACGCATCTGCCGCTCCCGCCCCTAGCGCAGGGACATCTCCGGATGGGGATGGAAGCGGGCCCCCATCAGCTGCGAAACCCGAACCTCCAGATTCCGCCACCAGTGACTGCGGGGCGTACGGTCCGGATCCACCATCGGTTCCACCAGCACGGTATAGAAACCGAGGCGGTTTCCGGCCAGGACGTCGGTGAAGACGCGATCGCCGACGATCGCCACATGCTCCACCGGCAGGTTCATTGCCTCTGCCGCCAGCCGCAGCTTGCGCCGGGATGGCTTGCCCGCCGCCAGGTGATAGGGCAGCTCCAGAGTTTCGGCGATGCCCCCGATCCGGGCCTCACTGATGTTGTTGCTCACCAGCCAGATCGGGAAATGGCGACGCATCGTCACCACCCAGTCATGCAGGTCCCCAGCGATCTCCTCGGTGCTGCTGGGCACCAGGGTCTCGTCCACATCCAGCACCAGACCGCGCACCCCCGCCTCGAGCAGGGGTGCCGCCTTCAGGCCGAGAATCGGACCGGCAATCGTCAGATCCGGCTCCAGCAGATGGTCGCGGGTCATCCCAGTCGCTCTTCCAGAATCGCTTCCAGTTGCGGGCCGACCGCCTCGAGTTCATCGGGGCTGAGCAGGGTGGCCTCGCCATCCACCACCCGGGCCATCACGTAGATGCCGTCGAGGGGAATCGCCAGGGAGTATTCGGTTTCGTCGTTGTAGAAGGTTGCCAGGGGCAGGAAGGCGTCGCCCTCCTCCTCGTCCTCGGGGATCTCCTCGTTTTCCAGTTCGGGGATATCGCCCTCAACGGTCAGCACCACCGCCGTCTCCAGCAGACTCAGGTCGCGCTCTTCCATCACCGCCTTGGCCGTGGGCAGCACCGCCTGCAGTTCCGCATCCTCTTCCACCAGACGCGGTTCCGCATCTTCGTCCTCGTCATCCCAGGCGAACAGGTAGACCGGGGCATCCACCGGCGACAGCAGCGCGTAGTCGACACCATCGAGGGGAATCAGATGCTCGAGGTAGGTGAGCAGGGTCCGGCCGGACTCGTCCTGAACCAGCAGGGTGGGGACGTCTTCCATGATCAAAGCCTCGTGGGCGTGGGGGCGGAGAGCAGGGCCTACGGGGCTCGGCGCTCATCCAACCATTGTTGCAGAATCAGCGCGGCGGCCTTGCGGTCGATCAGTCCCTTGTCCCGGGATGGGGAGCCACCTTCCGCCTTGATCAGTTCCTCGGACTGGAAGGAGGTGAGCCGCTCATCCACGAACTCCACCGGCAGACCCAGGTGCCGCTCCAGGATACGGGCGAACTTCTGCACCTGGCGGGCCTGGGTCCCCAGGCTGCCGTCCATCTGGTAGGGCAGCCCCAGAACCAGAACCTCCACCTGACGCTCCCGCACCAGCTCGGCGATCGCCGCCAGATCCGCCCCCTGCTCGCGGCGCCAGATCGTCGTCAGACCGGTGGCAAACAGACCCAGTCCATCACATCCGGCCACGCCGATGCGCTTACGACCGACATCCAGTCCCAGGGCAGCAATCCGGGTCATCAGAGCAGCGGCGGCAGATCCCAGGGAGATCCGGGCAGGTCGGGGCGCGTGCCGAAGCGCAGGGGCGGCGTCAGACTCACCTGACCGGGAATCGCCGCCCCGCCGGGCTGCAGGCCCGGGAACACCTCAGCCCACTGCAGTCCTTCCAGCGACAACCCCTTGGTTTCCCGCAGCTTGTGCCAGACCGAGCGGGACATCAGCACGGTCTCCCGCTCCAGCTCCGCCCCGATGCGGGTCAGGAACGCCTCCCGTTCCGGCTGGTAGTCCGCCGCCGTGAGGGCGAGATCACAGGTGGGATAGGCCGCCAGCAGCCGGGCCAGGTGGGCGAACAGTTCCGGGTAGAGCCAGGTGTAGGCCGGATGCACCGTCAGGCGGGCAAACTGCTTAGGCGCCCCCTGCTGCAGCTGTAGGTTGTAGTAGCCGATCGCCGCCTTACGCTGGGGCTCGAAGCAGTAGGCGCTCAGGGTCAGGGTCTGGGCCAGCTGTTGACGCATGGCGGTGCCCAGGCGCTTCAGGCCACTCTGGCGGAAGTCATCGACGTGGCGATCGAATACCTGTCGCAGCAGCGGTGGCATCGACACCGTATCGAGCTGGTAGAGCAGGGCGGCATCGGCGTTGCCCACCGGCAGCAGGGAGGGCAGATCCGGCTCATGAGCCGCCAGCTGACGGAGCACCTCCGCCGGGACGCGCCAGTGCCCCAGATGAGCGATCGGTTGGAAGCCGGTCTGACGGAACAGCGCCAGCTGATCGTTATCCTCCGCAGGCGCTTCGACAATCCAGGTCCGAGCTTGCCAGATTGATTCCAGGCAGTGACGCAGCAGGCGAGCCCCCACGTCCTGAGGCAGGAGCAGGCGATCGCCGCTGGGCGACACCGGCGCCGTCACCAGCCGGTCGATGCGCCAGGTACTGCCTGACTGGTTGAAGGGCGACACCTGAATGGCCCCACAGGGACGTCCCTGCTGCTCGGCGACGAACAGGCGCAGCAGCTGTCGCCGCGACCCCGGCATGGCACTGAGCAGTTTCAGCGGCGCAAACCACTGGCGCAGCTGTTCGGTTGCCGTGCCGGGCCAGCACTGTTCCAGCCAGTCGAGATCACGGAACTGGAGGGAGCGAATCGTCAGATTGTCCACCAGGCTCATGGCCACTCTCCGACGGTGTCGACAGTTCCGATCTTAGTGGCTCAACCCCGGGGGCGCAGCAGTACCAGGGGCGTCTGCTCATCCCCATTGCCCGCCGGGTTGTCCAGCAGGGCCCGGTTGAGGAAGTCCTCGGAGACCCCGTTGCTGGCCGCCAGTACCTTCACCGCGCGCAGGTCGTTGACATCGACAATCGCACAGGGAATCCCGGTCTGCTGCTCAATCCGGTTCACCGCCGCCTGCGGATCCTCGGGCCCGAGCACGATGAACTGGTCATAGGGCGGCAGCGTACCCGTGACGTCATCCACCAGCCGGGCCTGCTGCCCCGCCAGTTCATAGAAGCCTCCCCGGTGACCCACCAGCCGCAGCAGAGACCCACCCAGGAAGGCGAAGAAGACCCGCCAGGGGCCGACCTCATCCACCAGGGACTGCAACCCGCAGGCGGTCGCCAGACTGGAGGTGGGCAGGAAGTAGTAGCAGACCCGCCGGGCCACCCAGCCCGGACGGATATCGCTGGGATGCCGGTAGCGCCCCTGCATGATCGCCAGAGGTGTTTCTCCCAGGGTGAGCACGTCGCCAGCCTGGTAGTGGGGACGAACGTAGCGCTCGACCACGGCAATCGGGTCATCCAGGGCGGTGAGTAGGTGCGTGGGCACCGGCAGGCGCTCAGACCCCTCCCCGGGGCGCCAGGCCTCAGCCGGGGCGATCGCCGGGAACGCCAGAGGATGGATGATGTGGTGCTGGCGGGGAATCCGACCGCCGGGGCCGTAGGTGACGTAGTCGAGACGAATCCAGGCGGAGCGGAGCTGATCGAGGACCTCGGAACCGCCCTCGATATCGATATCGATGCGCAGACTCGTACGACCGCGGGTCTTGACGATGTAGGCGAACCAGTAATCGTCGTGGCGGGCGTCAGCATCCTTGTGCAGCGGCGTCACGTGGGTGCGGACGGTTACCCCATCCAGGCTCCCCTTGGAGAACAGCTGGGTGCGGGCCGTCAGTTCCGGCACCATGATCTCCAGCCGGGCGGTGCGGTTGATCAGTTCCACCTCACCCGTGAGGCGCAGGCGGCAGGGCTGGCGGTCCAGCTGCCATTGCCCCTGGGTCAGTTCCAGACGATTACCCTCCCGGCGGCGGTACTGACCTTCGAAGGCCAGCAGGCCGGCCCCGACGGCGATCGCCCCGGCACTGAGGATGCTTACAAGCACGTGTCGCGTCTCCTGATGCGTTGACTGAGGGGTGCCTAGGGCACCAGTTCACTGTTGAATTCGTTCACTTCCCGGCGCTGAACCGCTTCCAGACGTTCCCGGGGCTCGAGGGCCAGCATGCGGCGCAGACGGCTCTCAAGGGCCTCGAAGCTCACCTGCCCCGCCTCATCCAGCTGCACCTTACCCTGCTGATCGAAGAGCACCACCTGGGGCACCGTGCCCTTGTAGTAATACTCGGCCTGATCCTTGCCGTAGCGTTGGCCGGGGTTCACCGTGTCAGCATTCACCGGAATGATGTCCACCAGACGACCGTAGGGGGCCTGGATACCGGACACCACCCCGGCGAACTGTTTGCAGTCGCGGCTGTCATCGAGATAGAAGACCACCATGGCCGGGCGCTTCGCCTGCAGGGCCTGGGTCAGCGTCACCTGGGGAGGTACCAGGGACCCGTTACCGGCGTAGAGGGCATAGATATTCCCGTCGAAGCGGTCATCCCGGATGCTGGCGCTGGCACCGCCGATCGCCCCCAGCCAGAGAACCACGGCGAGCAGGCAGAGGGTCAGGAGTCTGCGTCCCGCCGCCGCCAATCGGACCAGCTTCATGTTGTGCTCGGAAAAAATACAGGGTCGATCATAGCGGCATCGGGCCATCCCGCTCGCTGCCCCGGCGACTGACCGCCTGCCCCAGCCCCTGCAGAATGCCCCGACCGACCAGTCCCAGGCCCCGACCGACGATCTGGGTGAGCACAAACACCAGACCGTTGCCGATCCACCCCAGGGCGAGACTGAGCTGCGGGGCGATCGCATCCCGGAACTCCAGGGCCAGCGTCACGGTCTGGGCCACCCCCGTCAGATCCGCCAGCTCCCGCTGACGCGCCGCATAGATGCTGATGCGGCGAATCACCCCATCCTCCAGGTGGAACAGCGTCCGGCGGCTCTCATAGATATCCCGCGGATCGCAATACCAGCGATCGCAGCGCGTTCGCCAGTTGAGCTGGTTGCGGAAACGGGTCAGCTCCCGAGGGGAGAGCAGTCGGAAATCGTAGAAGGTCTGTCGCAGCGGATCCAGCTCGACCCCCAGATCCAGCAGCGGCCAGACCACGGCATTACCCAGCCGGATCAGCCAGTCCTCCATCAGCAGCTGCAGCCGGTCCAGGGCCTCGGGGCTGCGACAACTGACGGTGCGATTGTCCAGGGGCAGCGCATCACCCCGCACCAGGGTGGCCATCACCGCATCCCACTCTGCCAGATCCGTGATCAGCGGCGCCACCTGGGCCTCGGAACGTCGCAGCAGGGCCACCAGATCCTGGGGCTGTCCCTGAACCGTCACCTGCACGTAGCGGCCGTAAAACGCCTCCAAGGCCTGGTGCCAGAGGTCGAGCCCGAAGCGGTGGCGGCGCTGATGCAGAGCCCCCGGATCGAGGTTGGCCTGGTCCAGGTCTTCCACCAGGTCGGCCAGCAGCCGCAAAAGGAGCCGCAGCAGTTCCCGGCGGCGATCACCGGTCAGAATCTCCAGTTCCAGGGGTTCCCGCAGACCATTCACCGGGGAGGGGCCCAACGCTTCCGCCAACCGATCCCAGAGTTGCAGTCGCAGTCGCGTCAGTACCTGCTCCGGAGCCGGTTCGACCGTCCCTGTCCCCTCCGCCAACCCCTCGGTCCGGGCCAGCCCGGCAAAGGGCGGGGTCTGCCGACCGCGGTTATAGAGGCAATCCAGCAGGCGCCGCGCTGCCTGCAGTTCCCGCTGGCGCCCCTCCAGCAG
>CAWUMD010000103.1:0-8761 GCA_963923365.1 uncultured bacterium | reverse complement strand
ACCTACCTGCCGAAGTTCTGGCAGGTGGTGCCGCCGTCGGAAGCGAACTCGCCCGAGGCCAGTGCCGAGGCAGGCAAGCAGCTGACCACGGTCTAGGGGCCGTTCCATAGCCAAACGGCGCGGGGGGTGAGCGATCGCCCCCCGTTGCTGTGTCTGGGTATTTGCACTCTCGGGAAATCCCTACCGATTCCGGTGGGAAACCGCCCCGAAACGGTGTTTCCCCGGAGCCAGCATAGGAGTGCAGGAAGCTATTCGGAGGTGCACCCATGACCCTCGTACGTGTGAACCCGCTGTTCGATCTGGATCGGGAAGTCGACAGCATCGGGCGGATGATGAATCGGGCACTCCAGAACTGGGGGTTAGGCGGCCACCCGGAAATGCGCTGGAGTTTCGCGCCCGCGTTGGAAGTCGAGGAAACGCCCGAGGCAATCATCCTGAAGGCCGAGTTACCCGGCATTGATCCGGCCGATCTCGACATTGAGGTGACCGCAGACCGCCTCACCCTCAAGGGAGAGCGCAAAAGCGAAACCCGCAGGGAAGAGGACGGGATGTTCCGCAGTGAATTCAGCTATGGCCGGTTTGAACGCTCCGTCAGTCTGCCCGCGACGGTGAAGCACACCGACGCAAGCGTCGCCTACAGGGACGGCATTCTGGCCGTGACCATTCCCAAACTGGAGGAGGATACCCGACGGGTGACCAAGCTCCATCTCAACGATCAGGCCTGTGGTGTGACGAGCTAGGCGCTGCCCCGGTGCCGGAATAGGCCTTTCATAGAACGCTGCGGGGGTGTCCGAACGGGCACCCCCGCCCTGCATCAGCCCAGGTAGGCTACCCGCACCCGCTCATCCGCCAGCAGTTCGGAGGCCAGGCCTGAGAGGGTAAGCCGTCCGGCTTCGAGCACATAGCCCCGGTCCGCCATCTGCAGGGCCAGGTTGGCGTTCTGCTCCACCAGCAGGATGGTCAAGCCCTGGTCCCGCAGGCGGCCAATCACCGAAAAGATCTCCCGCACCACCTGGGGGGCAAGACCGAGACTGGGCTCATCGAGCAGCAGCAGCTGGGGGCGACTCATCAGGGCGCGGGCGATCGCCAGCATCTGCTGCTCACCGCCGGACAGGGTTCCGGCCAGCTGCTGCCGCCGTTCCGCCAGCCGCGGGAAGGTGTGGAACTGCTGCTCGAGATCGGCACGGATCCCCAGCCGATCGCTCCGGTGGTAGGCGCCCAGTTCAAGGTTCTGCTGCACCGTCTGCCGGGCCAGGACACGGCGTCCTTCCGGGCTATGGGCCAGCCCCAGTCCGACCAGATCGCAGGTGCGACGGCGCCCGAGGTCCTCGCCCCCGTAGACAATCCGCCCTTCCCGCAGCGGCACCAGACGGGAAATCGCCTTCAGGGTCGTGCTCTTGCCCGCCCCATTTGCCCCCACCAGGGTGACGATCTCGCCGCGGCGCACCTCCAGGCTGAGACCTTCCACCGCTCGGATGGCACCGTAGTTGACCGAGCAATCGTGAAGATGCAGCAGGGGTTGTGCATCGGTCATCTCAGGCTTCCTCTCCCAGGTAGGCTTCAATCACCGCCGGGTCGCGGCGCACCTGCTCCGGATCACCGATGGCGATGCAGCGACCGAAGTCGAGCACGGCAATGCGATCGCACAACCCCATCACCAGGGGAACGTGGTGTTCGATCAGCAGCACCGTCAGGTCGAACTCTGCCCGGATGTTCCGGATCAGCTCGCTCAGCTCGCCTTTCTCGCTCGGGTTCATACCCGCCGCCGGTTCGTCCAGCAGCAGCAGACGCGGCTTCAGGGCCAGGGCCCGGGCAATCTCCAGGCGCCGTTGAGCCCCGTAGGCCAGAGTCGTGGCCTGCTGCTCGGCCTGATCCGCCAGCCCCAGCAGATCGAGCAGATCCTTGGCCTGCTCCCGCAGGCGACGATCCTCGCGACGGGCCCGGTAGCTGCTCCGCAGGGTATCCCAGAATCCGGCGCTGCCCTGCCCGTGCATTCCCACCAGCACGTTCTCGAGCACCGTCATGCTGCTGAACAGCCGCAGGTTCTGGAAGGTGCGGGCAATCCCCAGCGCCGCGATCCGGTCCGGTGGCAGACCGCCCAGGTCGCGATCGCCGAAACGCAGGCCTCCGCAGCTGGGAGGCGTCAGCCCCGTCACCAGATTGAACAGGGTCGTCTTGCCCGCGCCGTTGGGGCCGATCAGCCCGAAGACCTCACCGGCCTGAACTCCGAGGGAGACCTGATCGACCGCCGTCAGACCCCCGAACCGCCGGGTCACCGCCTCCAGCTGCAGCAGCGGCACCGTCATTCCGTCCATATCAGGCTTCTCCGCAGTCGGGTCAGCAGGTGGGGCGTCACCAGCCCCTGGGGATAGAAGAGCGCCCCGAGAACAATCACCGCCCCGAAGATCACCAGCCGGACATCCCCGATCGGGCGCAGCAGTTCCGGCAGAGCGGTGAGCACAATTCCCCCCAGCACCGGCCCCCAGGCCGTGCGGGAGCCACCGAAGATCACAAAGGCCAAGAAAGTGATCGAGGCGTCGAAGGTCCCCTGCCGGGCATTCCAGGTATTGAGGAAGTGAGCGTAGATCACCCCGACCAGCGCCGCCAGCACCGCACTGAGGATGAAAGCCCGCAGCTTGTAGCGGGTCGGATCGATGCCCATGGCCGAGGCAGCCAGCTCATCATCACGGATCGCCGCCAGGGCCCGTCCGGCCCGGCTGTGCTCGAGCCGCAGCAGAAACCAGAGGGACAGCCCCAGCAGGGGCAGCACCAGGGCCAGATAGAGGTTGCGGTCGAAGAAGGGCTGGGGAATGCCGAAGATGCCAACGGCACCACCGGTCCAGTCGAGGTTGAGGCAGAGCACCCGCAGGATTTCCACCAGGGCGATGGTAGCGATCGCCAGGTAGATGCCCCGCAGCCGCAGCACCGGCCGACCCACCAGCCAGGCGAGCAGCGCCGCCAGCCCCCCGGCCAGAACCATTTCCAGCAGCACCCAGTAGAGCGGGTACTCGGGACCGCTGCTGGGCAGCACCGTGGTCGAGAGCAGGGCCGCGACGTAGCCACCGATGGCATAGAAGGCGGGGGAGGCCAGGGACAGCTGTCCAGCCATCAGAGGCAGGTAGACCGAGAGACCAAGCACGCCCCCCAGCAGCATCTGCACCAGCAGCGAGATGTCGACCATGCCCTACACCTTCTGAACCAGCTTGCGACCGAGCAGCCCTTCGGGACGCAGCAGCAGCATCCCGAACAGGAAGGCGAAGGCAACGGCATCCCGGTAGCCTGAGAGTTCTGCCGGAACGAGCGCTTCGGCAATGCCGATGATCAGCCCGCCCAGCACCGTCCCAGAGACACTGCCCAGGCCCCCGAGGACAATCACCCCCAGCCCCTTGAGTCCGTAACCGATACCAAAGTAGGGACCGGCGATGCTGACGCTTAGGCCCACCAGTGCCCCCGACAGCCCCGCCAGCACGCCGCTGACGAAGAAGGTGAGACGGATGAAGCGATCGCTGTCGATGCCCAGCAGACCGGCGGTCGTGGGGTCTTCTGCCACCGCCTGCAGCGCCCGGCCCAGCTTCGTGGCATTCAGCACCCAGGCCAGACCCACCACCAGCACCAGGGAAACCGCCAGCAGCAGCATCTGCACCGTCCGCACCCGCACCCCGAGCAGCGTCAGCGACGGAGGCAGACTACCGAGAACCGCATCCGGGAAGGCATAGCTCTCGGCCCCGACCAGCAGCTGGATCAGATTCACCAGCACCACCCCGGCCCCCAGACTGGAGACCAGATAGAGCAGCGGCTCAGCCCCCTTACGCCGCAGGGGCCGGAAGGCAACCTCCTCGACCCCGACAGAAATCAGCCCCGCCAGGATCGCCCCCAACCCCAGCGCCAGCGGGAAGGGGAGGGCGATCGCCGACTGCATCCCCGCCAATAACCCGTTACTGCCGAAGCCCCCCCCAATCAGCACGTAGGTGAGGTAGGCCCCGAGGGTGAAGATCGCCCCATGGGCGAAGTTGATCACACCGAGAATCGAAAAGACCAGAGTGTAGCCGAGGGCAAAGATAGCGTAGACACTCCCCACCGACAGGCCATTGATCAGCGGTTGCAGGAACAGTTCCACAGCAGCCTCCTCAGGGCACCAGCGTGAAGCGACCGGATTGATCATCCGGATTCATCCGCACCCGGGCATTGCCGCCGACTGCCGCCGTCCGGATGCCGATGACTGTCTCCTGTCGCAGCCAGGAGACAGTCCTGGTCTGGGGCAGGGCCGTACCGATGGGGTTCCCCGGGCTCGGTTCCAGCTGCTCGGACCCAGCCCGGGGCCAGGCCGTAGCTGTGAACCGCAGGGGGATCAGAGTCAGTCCCCGGCGGCGGAGTCGGTGAGATGTCACAGAAGACGGCCTACGGAATGTCGCAACAGTCTTGACCAGGGAGGCAGACTGGCAACCAGCATACCGCCCGTCCTCACGACAGTTGAGACAGGCGAGGTTCAACGGCAACCGAGGCTCTCGCGGGTTGTGACGCCCGTGGTGGGGTTGACGCCTTCGGCCCGCTCGCAGAGCTGGCTGACTTCGTAGCGATCGATGATCGCATCGGTGAAGTCGGCGCCGGTCACGGTCACATCCTGGAAGCTGGTACGGGTCAGGGTCGCATCCGCGAGAATCGCATCGGTGAGGTCGGCACCCACCCAGAAGACGCGGTCCACCAGTGCACCGCTGAGGTTGGCCCCCCGGAAGTTACCGTCGAGAAACACGCCCTTGGTGAGGATGGCGTTGGTCAGGTCCGAACCTTCGAAGTTGACCTTGCGCATATCGGCACTGACGAACAGCAGCCCAGCCAGATCCTGATGGGAGAGGTCCTCCTCATTCAGAACCAGGTTGCTGTAGTTGATCGGTTCCACGGCCAGGGCGGGCGTCAGCCAGCCCAGCAGGCCCAGCCATCCGGCCAGCACCACCGCCAGCAGGGAACGGAGCAGCAGGGGCTGAGACATCACGGAGACTCCGGATCAGGGGTGAGTAGCCGCCCAGTCGCGGCCTAGCCGGATTGTAATGTCGGAGCCCAGATCACCGTCGGCGATCGCTACCACCTTGCCCAACCCCAGTTGCTGACGGATCGTCTCCGCCGCATCGGTATCGCCTTTGCGGGCAATAATCTCGGTCTGGTCGAGGGGCAGATTCCAGGCTTCACTGACGTAGGCATTGCGGAATCCCTGGGCCAGCAGCTGGCGGGCCACCCGACCTGCCACCCCATTCACGCCCGCGCCATTCTGGACCGCGATCTGCAGATCCTGGGGCGGCAGGCGATCGCTGAAGCCGGTGCTGCCTCCCTGGAAGAAATCAGCGACAAGGCGATCGCGGGCCTGCTCATCCAGCAGCCAGTAGCTGACATCGTTCTGCATGCCCGGGCGGCCCGGCAGCATGGCCATACGCACCTTACCCTGATCCTGCAACGCCACCCCCAGCAGGGAAAGCACCTCATCCGGACCCAGGTTGGTGTTGACGTACTGCTGCACCACCAGCACCAGCTGGGGCAGCCGGGCAATCATCAGTGGGCTGGTGAGTTTCTCCCGCAAGGCCCGCAGCAGCATCTGCTGGCGCTGCACCCGGCCGATATCCCCCAGTTCATCATGACGGAAGCGGACAAACTGCTCGGACTGGGCTCCGGTCAGAGTCTGGGGTCCCGCCGCCAGATGGATATGCAGCTTCTGGGTATTGTCGTCGTAGTCCATCGGCTTAGGAACGGTCACCTCGACCCCGCCCACCGCGTCCACCAGTTCCCGGAAAGCACGGGTATCAATCCGGACGTAGCGATCAACCGGCACACCGCCCAGCAGACGGCTGACCAGATCTGCCGCCAGTGCTGGCCCTCCAAGGACATTACCGGCATTCAGCTTCTCGACCCCATACCCCGGAATCCCCACCTGGGTATCCCGGGGCAGCTGCAGCGCACTGACACTGCCACTGGTCGGGTCGAAGCGGACCAGCAGCATGGTGTCGCTGCGGCTCTCGAAGCTGGCGGGGGATCCGGGGGCTGCGCCCCGCACCTCGTCGATCCCCATCAGCAGGACATTAACCGGCCGGCCCAACTGATAGGGCAGCAGACTGAAACGCGGCCCCCCCTTGCCAAGGCTGAGCGGGATCGCAAAGGCAACCAGACCGGCAGCGACGGCGGATCCAGCACCCGCCAGCAGCAGTTTCAGACCGAATCCATCCCGGGGCCGCGCCGATGGCGGACGACCACCGGAGGGCTGGCGACCACCGGACCGGGAAGCATTACCGCGGGCAGATCGGGAAGTGGCCAAGGTCGGGTTCCAGCACGGGTTGGTCAGGGGTGTGCCCGCCAGCCACACTGCCAGTCACGGGCACCCGACTGGGGCAACAGTTTTACGTTCTGGCCAATTATAGAAGACGGGTTTGCAACACCCGCAGACCTATACTGGGGCCGATCCCTCAGCCCCCAACCCCCATGGCTCCTCTGGTTGCAGTTGTGCTCGCCGGTGGCAAAGGCGAACGGTTCTGGCCCCTCAGCCGCCGTCATCGCCCCAAGCAGTTCCTCTGCCTCGACGGCAGCGGCCGCAGCCTGCTGCAGTCGACGGTGGACCGGATTCTGCCGCTGGTGGGGGGCTGGGAGAACGTCTGGGTGATCACCGCCAGTCACCTGGAGCAGGGCGTGATCGAGCAGCTACCGGAACTGCCCACCACCAACCTGCTGGTGGAACCTGAGGGTCGCGACACCGCCGCCGCCGTTGCCTGGGCCACCCTGGAGGTGAGCCGCAAGCACGGCGACCAGACCACCCTGGCCTTCTTCCCCGCCGACCACTGGATCGAGCCCCAGAGCGAGTTTGAGCGCAGCCTGCGGGCAGCGGCGGCCCTGGCGGAACGGGAGCAGGCGATCGCCACCATCGGCATTCCCCCCACCTACGCCTCCACCGGCTACGGCTACATCGAGCAGGGCGACGATCTGGGCGAGGAACTGGGCATCCCCGGCTACCGGGTGAAGCGCTTCACCGAGAAACCCGACAGCGACACCGCCGAGGCCTTCATCACCGCCGGTACCTTCAGCTGGAACAGCGGCATGTTCATCTTTCCGGCAGCGGTGGCCCTGGCGGAGCTGGCCCGCTTCGCCCCCGAGATCCTTGAACCGCTGCAGACCGAGGGCGTGGCCGCCTACGGACATCTGCCCAAGATCAGCATCGACTACGCCCTGATGGAGAAGACCGAGCGGGCCTGCATCCTGCCCGCCAGCTTCGAGTGGGACGACCTGGGCGACTGGAACGCCCTGGAGCGGCTGGCCAGCCACGACAACGACAACGTCGAACTGGCCCAGCACGTCGGTCTCGATACCGAGGGAGCGATTCTCTATGCCAGCGACGAGGGTGAGCTGATCGTCACCATCGGCCTGGAGGACTTCGTGGTCGTGCGCGATGGCCGCGCCACTCTGATCGCCCGCAAGGACCGCACCCAGGAAATCAAGCACGTGCTGAAGAAGCTGCACGATCACCCGGACTTCGCCGACCACCTCTAGGGCATGCAGGGTCTGGAGTCAGGCGGATTTGGTAGGGTGATTCCGTTGCCCGCACCGTCTCTGTCATGACCCAGGCCCCGGCCCACCGCAAGGCGAAAGCCCTCAAGCCCGGCAGCGCCCGCCCGGCCAAGGAACTCTGCAGCGAGTGCGGTCTCTGCGACACCAGCTACATCGCCTACGTCAAGGACGCCTGCGCCTTCATCAACCAGCAGTTCGACCAGCTGGAGACCGCCAGCCACGGCCGTAGCCGCGACTTGGACAACCCCCTGGAGCTCTACTTCGGCGTCCACCAGGCGATGGTGCAGGCGAAGAAGCAGCAACCGATCGAAGGCGCCCAGTGGACCGGCATCGTCAGCCAGCTGGCGATCGAGATGCTGGAGCAGGGCTGGGTCGAGGGCGTGGTCTGCGTCCAGAACCAGCCCGATGACCGCTTCGGGCCAATGCCGGTGATCGCCCGCAGCCGTGAGGAAATCCTGGCGGCCCGGGTGAACAAGCCGACCCTGTCACCCAACCTGAACATCCTCGATCTGGTCGAGCAGTCGGGTCTGAAGAAGCTGCTGGTGATCGGTGTCGGCTGCCAGATCCAGGCACTGCGGGCGGTTCAGGACAAACTGGGGCTCGAGAAGCTCTACGTCCTCGGTACGCCCTGCGTGGACAACGTCAGCCGCGCGGGCCTCGACAAGTTTCTGCGCACCACCAGCCGCTCGCCCGAGACGGTGGTCCACTACGAGTTCATGCAGGACTTCCGCATCCACTTCCGCCACGAGGACGGCAGCACGGAGCTGGTGCCCTTCTTCGGCCTGAAGACGAAGGAACTGAAGGACGTGTTCGCGCCCTCCTGCCTGAGCTGCTTCGACTACACCAACGCCACCGCCGATCTGGTGGTGGGCTACATGGGGGCCGAGTTCGGTTGGCAGTGGATCGTCACCCGCAACGAAACCGGGGCCGAGATGCTGGAACTGGTGAAGGATCAGCTGGAGCTGAAGCCGGTGACCAGCCGGGGCGATCGCCGCGCCGCCGTCCAGAACAGCATCCCCGCCTACGAGCAGGGCGTGCAGCTGCCGATGTGGGCCGCGAAGCTGATGGGGCTGGTGATCGAGCGCATCGGGCCCCAGGGTCTGGAGTACGCCCGCTTCTCCATCGACAGTCACTTCACCCGCAACTACCTCTACGTCCGCCGCCAGCACCCCGGCAAGCTGGAGCAGCACGTGCCCGAGTTCGCCAAGCGCATCGTCGGCCA
>CAWUMD010000102.1:0-8806 GCA_963923365.1 uncultured bacterium | reverse complement strand
GCCGCGTTGTGGGCTTCCAGCACTGCCTGGGCGAAGGGAGTGGTGAACAGGAAGTAGGCAAACGCCGCACCACCGGCACCGCCGAGCAGGAAACCGCTGGCGAACTCGCTCCAGGCCGCCTTGGTGAAGAGATCCAGCGGCGGGTGGGCCACAGTCAGAGTGGCTTCAGCCTTATCCGGACCACTGCCTGCATTGCCGTAGAGGGAGAGGCAGATCGTGAGGATGGACACCAGACCCACTGCCGCCAGCAGACCGGCGGTAGCGCCGAGGTCAGTGTTGCGCAGGGGACCGTAGGTCACGAAGGGGCCAAACAGCAGGTAACCGTGGGCCATGCCGATTTCCAGGCCGCGACGGTTCGCGGACAGACCGGCACGGTAGGCGGGCAGGCCGTTGATGAACGCCTTGACGATGGGGGAGCTGTTGATGGGGGTCGCCAGATTCCCGACTTCGGGAGCTCCGCCGTTGCCGATCACGTCTTGCGCCATGAATCGATTCTCCTGATTACGAATACTCGAGGGACTGCAGGTCGCCGGAAGCGACTAGGCTTCGGACTCGATGAAGCCGAACAGCACAGCCATAGCCACTGCCGGGAACACTAGGCCGACCAACGGCACCAGGATCAACGGCAGGAAGTTAGCAGCGAAATCACCAGCCATCTGGAACGTCTCCTTACTTTCGGTGCGGACGCCAAGGCGCCTACTCGGGCTGCGTGCGACCGCCGAAGGAAGACAGGTGGACCGACTCGGGAGGAGTGCGATCGCAGAACCTGGTTCGGGACGGCCCCGTCAACGCGCAGAGAATGCCCGAACGTATTTTATGAGGGCCCCCCCGGCGATCGAGGCAATCCCGGTTCCCCGTCATAAAAGTTCATCGAGCCCTAGGCATGAGCCGGATCCGGAGTCGTATTTCTTCATAAACCGACGCCCTCAGCGGCCGATCGGCCCATCCACCCCCGGTTGGTAGCTGCGATGCACCCGGCCCGCCCCGCGAAACTCCCGGGCATACCCTGCACTGACCGGATGAAACGCCGCATCCAGACGGTCCAGACCGATGCCATCCCGCCCGCGACTCTGGCCGGAACTGTGCAGGTAAAAGCCATTCCCCCGATAGAGACCAACGTGGGTGATCCGCTCCGTGGATCCGAAGAAGAGCAGATCCCCGGTCTGCAGAAGCGACCAGTCCGTGAGGGTACAGGGCAGTGGTTCACAAAAGGCATGCTGCTGCCAGGCATCGCGCGGCAGCTGAATCCCGGCGGCGGCAAAGGCTGCCTGCATCAGCCCCGAGCAATCGTAGTTGGGCGCTAATCGGCCCCCCCACCGGTAGCGGTTGGGAGTGACCAGGGCCGCCTCCACAAACGCCAGCACCTCCGGCAGACGGTCAGCGATCGCAGCCCGATCCAGCAGAGGCAGACGGTCACTCCCCTCACAGGTCACCAGCGCATCCCCGTCCCGCGGCGCCAACCACCCCGGGTAATCATCGGCCTGCAGGCGCACCCGCCAGGGCCCTGCCGCAGCCCCTGCCTCCAGCAGCACCAGGGTCTGTCCTGCCGCAGCCTGGGTTGTGAGGCTATCGCAGCCTTCACTGCTGTACAGGTCCAGGTCCCGCAGCAGGCGGTAGGCGATCGCCGGTTCGGTCGGGTCAAAAGCGGCCATGGCTGATAACGTCCACCGCTAGACTGCAGAGGCTGACCCTAGCCCGAACCATGCATTTCTTTCAAGCGGACGCCGAGCTCGATCGTCAGGTGCAGAGTGCCCTTGAGGCCACCTGGCGGGAGTTCCCCGGGTTGGCCCGCAATCAGATCGCCCTCACCTGGCTGGTCTACGACGATCCCTGCCCGGTGAACACCGGCGGCGCCCTGGATGCAAACAGCTTCTGGCAGATTCCGGTGCGGGGCAGTCATTATCGTGGCGACGAGACGATCTACCCCGCCAGCATTGTCAAACTCTTCTACCTGGTGGCAGCGATGGAATGGCTGCAGCAGGGCATGCTCTTCCCCGATCCGGAAATCGATCGCGCCCTGCGGGACATGATTGCCGACTCCAGCAACGATGCCACCAGCCTGATTCTCGACCTGCTCACCGGCACCACCAGCGGCCCCAGTCTGGCGGAAGGGCCCTTCCGGGCCTGGGCGATGCAGCGACAGATCGTCAATCGCTACTTCAAGGCTCTCGGCTGGCCCGAACTGGAAAGCATCAACTGCTGTCAGAAGACCTGGGGGGATGGCCCCTACGGTCGGGAGCGCGATTTCTATGGCGCCACCTTCGAGAACCGGAACCGCCTGACCACCAATGCGACGACCCGGCTCCTGCATGCGATCGCCGGGGGGGTCGCCGTTTCAGCCCCCGCCTCCCAGCAGATGATGGACCTGCTGCGCCGCTCTCTGGACCCGGGCGAGCGGGCCGCAGACCCGGAAAATCAGGTCGATGGATTCATTGGCGAAGCACTGCCGGAGGGTTCCCGACTCTGGTCCAAAGCCGGTTGGATGAGCCAGGCGCGGCACGATACCGCCTACGTGGAACGACCGGGGCGATCGCCCGTTCTGCTGACCATCTTCACCGAAGGGGCCACCGCAGCCCAGGCCACCGGCCTTCTCCCGTTCATCACCGGGCAACTGCTCAGCCTTAGCTGAGCCACACGGGCCGAGACAACGGTCGAGGGGGGCCGCGATATTGCCGGCAGGTTAGTACCCGACCACCCGAATGGGGCGCACTCCGGTCTTGGCCAACTGCTGCCGCAGGCGGGCCTGACACTGCTGGTAGGAATCCTGCAGTTGTCGAGCCCGTCGCTGCTGGCGGCGGATGTCGCGTTCCAGACGATCCACCTCGCGCAGCAGTCGCATCACCGACGCTGGCAATTCTGCAACCGCATAGACAAAGTCATCCACAACCACCGTGGAAGGCTGCTCGATTTCAGATTCGGGGTTCAGGTCCTGAATGGACAAAGTCGTGCCTTCCGTACGAGAGGTGATTCTCACCAAAGAACTCAGAAGAGGTCACGCAACCCAGAAGTTACGCCGCCGGGCAGCCAGGCCATGACTCAGGAAGGACTTCTCCCTGACCATAACAGACAAGACCACCGGCAAAACAGTGATTCCGACATCCCAGAGATGCCACAGAAACACAACTTTGAATTCGTTGGTGAGAGGATTTTTGCAGATACAGAATTCGTCTTGAAGCTTTCGCAAGTCATGAGTTAACCGGCAACTTCTTTGAGAACCCTTAACCTGACTGGCTTTACAGCTATGAGAAAGAGCCAATCCCAGCATAAAGAGGCCATAGCCCATACAAGGGACAGCGAAAAACGAGCAAGCCAGGAGATACGAATCATGACCACCCCTCTTTCAGTCACGCCAGGAATACATGACATCCAGATTCATTCGAGCTGGCAGAGACGGCGGACAGACTTATTTCAGACACACTAGTTATGCAAGTCAAGCATTATTTTGGACAGCAAAAAATCTTTCCATGAATTCGAGCAGCTTGACTTGACAGACACAGCAATATCAGCCACCATTTGCAGCATATCAAACAGATATTGATGAGCCTATTCATCAATACTCTTAATTAGCCAGTTCTATTCAGTGCTGATACTTCCCACCGAGCTATCGGTCCGTGAGGGGTACTTGCCAGTGGCGAGTACCCCTCACGGCTATCGGCAGGATGCAGGCAAAATACAAAACCCCTGCCACCAGGGTGACAGGGGTTTTGACGGAGAGAGAGGGATTCGAACCCTCGGAGCCGCGTACACGACTCGGCACATTAGCAATGTGCTGCTTTCGACCACTCAGCCATCTCTCCGAGCGGTTTTAGTACTATACCAGACCTGTCCAGCTCAGACCAGACCCTGGCTGGGCTGGTCCAGCATCGGCCGGGGTTGCTGTCCACCACTCCAGCGGGGCAGGCGCTGACGGAAACCACAGAGAACTTCCCAGGGGATCGTCCCAGCCTGTAGGGCCCAGTCATCGGCACTGATCCGCTCAGTCCCCTCCTCGCCCAACAGCGTGACCACATCCCCGGGGGCCAGATCCGGCAGTGTCGTTGCATCGACCATCAGCTGATCCATGGTGATCGTGCCGATCTGCGGCAGGCGCCGCCCCCGCGCCAGAACCTGCATGCGGTTACTGAGACTGCGCAGGATCCCGTCGGCGTACCCGATCCCGATCACCGCCATCCGAATCGGCTGGGGAGTGATGAAACGATGACCATAACTGACCCCGGTTCCGGCCGGAAGATCCCGGATGTGGGTAACCCGGGCCTTGACCTGGAGGGCCGGCTGCAGCTCCAATCGCCGCCGCAGATGGGGAGCGGGATAGACCCCGTACAGTGCCAGACCGACGCGCACCGCGTCGAACTGCAGCTCCGGGAAGGCGATCGCCGCCGCCGAGTTGGCCAGATGCAGAGTCGGGCAGGGCAGCCCCGCCTGGTGCAGAGCCGCGATCGCCTGCTCGAACCGCTGCTGCTGCTGGCGCAGTACGGTCTGATCGAGCTCATCCGCCGTCGCCAGATGGGAGTAGAGACTGCTCACCCGCAGGCCCGGCAGACCCCGAACCGCGCGGAAGAACTCAACGGCCTCGGCCCAGGGAGCTCCGAGACGGGCCATGCCGGTGTCCAGCTTGAGGTGCACCGGCAGTTCCCGCCCCTGCTCCGCCAGCACCTGGGAGAACACCGCCGCCTGCTCAGGGCTGGAAAGGGTCGGTTCAATACGCCACTGGGCCGCCGCCCGGGCCTGATCCGCGGAGTGGGTCGCACCCAGCAGCAGAATCGGCGCTCCAATCCCCGCCTGGCGCAGTTCGATCGCCTCCAGCAGGGTCGCGACGCAGAGACAGGTGGCACCTGCCGCCAGCACAGTGCGAGCCACGGCGATCGCCCCGTGACCGTAGGCATCGGCCTTGACCACCGCCATCAGATCGGTGGCGGGCCTGAGATGACGGCGCAGGGTCTGCACATTGCAGGCGATCGCCCCCAGATCCACCTCGACCCAGGCTCGCTGCCGGATCAGGGCTGCAGCATCAATATCAGAGGAGCCACTCATGACAACGGAAAGGTCCCGGCGATCGCCCTGCAGTCTACCGTTTTGTCAGCCCCGACACAGCCCCACCATCCCGGAGAAGCGGTGCTACCATCGGGGGCAAATCGTGGCAGATCCAGCCATGGCACAGGTTCTGGTGCTGAATGCGTCCTACGAACCGCTCAACCTCACAAGTTGGAAGCGGGCGGTTGTGCTGCTGCTCAAAGGCAAGGCCGAGCCCCTGGAATCGCAGCCCCAGATCATCTATGCCGATCTGACACTCCCCAGTGTCATCCGCCTGCGGCAGTATGTGCACCTTCCCTACCAGGATGTGCCCCTGACCCGCCGCCATGTCTTCCATCGGGATCAGCACAGCTGTCAGTACTGCGGAGTGAGCGGGGATCTGCTCACCCTCGACCATGTCATTCCCCGCTCCCGCGGTGGGCCCTACAGCTGGGAGAACATCGTCACCGCCTGTGCCCGATGCAACCATCAGAAGGGGAATCGCACCCCCCGGGAAGCGGGGATGGTGCTGCGATCGCAGCCGCGCCGCCCGGCCAGTGTGCTGTCCTTCGAGATCAGCCGCCACCTCCTCCAGGGAGGCCGACAGGAATGGCGCAAATACGTGATTGGGGCCTGAGCTAGGCCTGCTGCTCCCGCGCCAGTTCCTCCAGCTGCGCCTGCTGGTCCTGAGAGATACAGGTCTGGATCACATCCTCAATCCCACCCTCCAGGACTGAATTGAGAGGGAAGTTAATCCCCAGGCGGTGATCCGTCGCCCGGTTGTCCTTGTAGTTGTAGGTGCGGATCTTCTCAGAGCGGGAGCCGGTGCCGACCTGACTGCGGCGCAGGGAGCTGACCTCGTCCTGCTGCTTCTGCAGTTCCATCTCGTAGAGCTTGGCCCGCAGGATCTGCATCGCTCGCTCCTTGTTCTGCAGCTGCGATCGCTCCTCGGTACAGAAGATACGGATACCGGTCGGCTTGTGGAAGAGATCCGCCGCCGTTTCCACCTTGTTGACGTTCTGACCGCCCGCCCCACCGGAGCGCGCCGTGGTCAGTTCGATGTCCTTGGGGTCGATATGGATTTCCACATCATCGACCTCGGGCATAATTGCCACCGTCGCCGTCGAAGTATGCACCCGTCCCTGGGTTTCGGTAGCCGGAACCCGCTGCACCCGGTGCACCCCAGCTTCGTACTTCAGCTTGCTGTAAACGGCATCACCCTGAATTTCCAGGATCGCTTCCTTGAAGCCTCCCATGTCACCGGCCGACTCGCTCAGCAGCTTGACTCGCCAGCCCTGGGATTCCGCGTATTTGCTGTAGAGCCGAACCAGATCGCCGGCCCAGATCGCCGCTTCGTCGCCACCGGTCCCGGCCCGGACTTCGAGCATGATGTTCTTGTCATCGTTGGGATCCCGAGGCAGCAGCAGGATCGTCAGCCGTTGCTCCAGGGTCTGGAGTCGCTCTTCAAGCTCGGCAACTTCCAGAGCCGCCATTTCCCGCAATTCGGGATCGGAGGCGGACTCTTTGAGAATTTCCCGTGCCCCCACCAGATCACTTTCCGCCTGACGGAAGGCTTCGAAGGTGGTCACGGTTTCCTCAAGACCGGAGCGGGCCTTAGCCACCCGCTGGAACTCCACCGGGTCGGTAGCCACGTCCGGATCCGCCAGCTTGCGGGTCAGTTCGTTGAAGGTCCGTTCGACCGAGACGAGCTTTTCGAGCAGATAGGCTTCAGCCATGGCAGCGCGGGGGCGAGGGGGAGGACAGGCATAAAAAAAGGGAAGCCCCACGTGGGGGCTTTCCCTGGAAACCGATAACGGTTAGCCCTGGGCCTGTTCGGCGTCGAGCATGCCGTACTTGCGCAGGAAGCGTTCGACCCGACCTTCGGTGTCGATGATCTTCTGGGTACCGGTGTAGAAGGGGTGGTTGCCGGACCAGACGTCGACGTGCAGTTCCGGTTGACTGGAACCGACGGTCATGACGAGCTCGCCGTTGCAGTACACCTTGGCTTCCGGATACCACTCCGGATGGATGCCTTGCTTGGCCATGTTCGCAATACCTGTGGAGATTAACGCTTGGAGAACTGAGGCGCTTTACGGGCTTTCTTCAGACCGTACTTGCGACGTTCCTTGACCCGGGGATCGCGGCGCAGGAAGCCTTCGACCTTCAGGGGCTTACGGTTGTCGGGGGTGAGGACACAGAGGGCACGGGCCACACCCAGACGGATAGCGTCAGCCTGACCGCTGATCCCGCCACCGTGGGCATTCACCAGCACGTCGTATTCACCTTCCAGACCGAGGGTCTCGAGGGGAGCCTTGACCAGGGCCAGGGCCGCCGGATTGTGGTTCAGGTAGTCGCTACCGTCGCGGCCGTTAACCACCAGCTTGCCGGTGCCGGGAACGAGACGGACACGGGCGATCGCAGACTTGCGACGGCCGGTACCCCAGTACACTGCGCGATCCATCAGTCGTTACCTCCAGGAATGGTGTTCACGGTCAGCACCTTGGGCTGCTGGGCCTGGTGAGGATGCTCGGGACCGGCGTAGACTTTCAGCTTGGTGAACAGCTGACGGCCGAGGCGGGTCTTGGGCAGCATGCCGCGCACAGCCTGCTCGACGATCCGCTCGGGCAGACGGTCCTGCAGCTTGCTGAAGGTTTCGGTCTTCATGCCGCCGGGACGCCCGGAATGACGGCGGTAGAGCTTTTGCTCAGCCTTGCGACCGGTCACAGCCACCTTCTCGGCGTTGACGACGATCACGAAGTCACCGGCGTCGAGGTGAGGGGTGTAGGTCGGCTTATGCTTACCGCGCAGAACGCGGGCAATTTCGGTCGCCAGACGACCGAGACGCTGGTCAGCCGCATCGACGACGAACCATTCGCGGCCGGTGTCGTCTACGGGGGGAAGGAAGGTCTTGTTCGTATTCATGATTTCGGTGGGGGTTCTCGCAAGAGAGGACACACGGAGTTAGCCGGTCGTCAGGGCAGAATCCCGGGTCAGCACTTCAGAACTGACGGCGGGGAGCACAAACAGCGGCTGGGTGTCGAACCAAGCATTCACCGGGAACGGGGAATCCGGGTAGCCGACCCGGAGCAGGCAAAGCCCTTTCGCGGGAGCGGAATGTCTGACCAGGTCTCGACGCTGATTGACCCAGATGTCTGTGAACTGTTCGGGGGAACGGGACCCCTCTCCGACCTGAACCAGAAGCCCGACGAGAAGACGAATCATCCCGTAGAGGAAACCTCTGGCCTGAACCTCGATCTCTATTAAAGCGTCCCGACGCCGGATCTCGGCTTCCTGCAGTTCAACCCAGGCATGCTTGCGGCTGGAGTTACTCCGCTGGAGCGCCTCCAGATGGTGCAGGCCCACCAGGGGTTGCAGGGCCGTCCACATCCGGCCTTCGTCCAGGGGCTGCTGGTAGTAATGCCAGACCTGATGCCGCAGGAAGAGATTCGGGATGGGATCGGTATAGAGGGTGTAGCGATAGCGCCGGTAGGTGGCATCGAATCTGGCATGCCAGGTATTCGGCACCTCCGCGACGGCACGGATCAGTACATCCTCGGGCAGTCGGGCGTTTATCACTCCGGCCCAGCGGTAATCCGGAATCGGAGTCCGCAGATCGCAGTGGAAGACCTGACCCGCCGCATGCACACCGGCATCGGTGCGACCGGCGGCGTGGATGGTGACGGGATGTCCGGCAACGGCAGCCAGGGTGGCTTCTAGGACACCCTGGACCGAGCGACCGGAGGGCTGCTGCTGCCCTGTCTCTTATACACATCTGACGCTGCCGACGATACTCCTT
>CAWUMD010000101.1:0-8809 GCA_963923365.1 uncultured bacterium | reverse complement strand
TCGCCCAGCACCTCAACGGCCGCCTGACGCAGCCGCTGCTGAATCGGGGGCAGCAGGTCATCGGCCTGGGCCAGCAGCGGTAGGGTCTCCAGGTGGCGGTCGAAGTCCGTCGGTCGGGCCGCCCCGATGCTGAGGGTGTGTACCTGGGAGTGGCTGAGGCAGAACAGGTCGTTGAACACCATCGGGTGCAGCGGTGTGCAGAGGTCACTCAGTCGCTGGGAGGGGTTGTAGAGGTGGCCCCCCTTATCCGAGGGGCTGATGATGAACACGCCCATGTCCTGGCGGCTGGCGGCTTCGATGGCAGGCCAGTTGTCCTGGAAGATCCAGTACCAGTGCAGGTTGACGTAGTCGAAGCGCCCCGTGGCGATCGCCGCCTCGATCTGCTCCCGGGGAGCGTGGGTGGAGAAACCAATGTGACGCACCCGGCCCTGGCGGCGCAGATCCTCGGCCGCGTCCAGACAGCCGCCGGGACGCAGGGCCCAGTCGAAGGTCTGGGCATCGTTGAGACCGTGCAGTCCCAGCAGATCGACGTAGTCCACCTGCAGTCGGGCAAGACTGTCCTCGACGTTGGCGCGGAATTCGGCCGGATCCTCGGTGGGTGCAATCTTCGTCTGGATGATCAGTCCGTCCCGGTCGAAGCGCCGCAGCACTGGCCCCAGCTGTCGTTCGGAACTGCCGTAGAAGCGGGCGGTCTCGATGTGGGTGATGCCCAGGGCGATCGCCCGTTCCACGGTCGCCTCCAGATTGCGCTGGTTATCGTCCGGCACCTCCGCCAGGGGTTTGTCCTGCCAGGCGTGCTGGTAGCGCATTCCCCCGCAGGAGAACACGGGCATCTGCAGTTCAGTGCGGCCGAAGCGGCGGTAGAGCATTCCCAGTCCCAACGCTTCTGGGGATTGTAGTCATGGGAGCTCCTGCCCGGGTCACAGCTCCGCAGCGAACACCCGCACATGTCCTTCCGCCCCGTAGGTCAGCAACAGACCATCCGCACTGACCAGGAGCGCGGACAGGTGCCGCGCAGTAGCGACCAGAATCCGATCCGCAGGATCCCCGTGAATCATGCCGGGCAGTCGGGTGCTGGCAACAGCAATCTCAGGCAGGAGCGGCATCAGCCGGATTCCCGGCTGCTCTAGCGCAGTCTCAATCCACTCACCGACATCCTGCTCCAGTACCAATCTGCCTTTGCTGACCAGCATGGCGATTTCCCAGGGCGTAATCGCGGAAACGTACAGCTCGTGGATATCTGCGGCCTGCCTGATCACAGCCCGGGCCTGATCACCCAGCCGGGGGCTACCCGCCAGCAGCCAGATCAGCACGTGGGTATCGAGCAGAACTGCCGTCACCGGCAGGCCTCCCACTCATTCTCCAGCGGGGCAACGATGTCACCCACTTCGTGCACAGTTCCGGCCATGGCACCGAACAGATCCTGCTCGGGTGGGACCGGCACCAGACGGGCGATTGCTTTGCCGTGCTTGGTAATCACCAGCGGTTCGCGGGTGCGGGCTACCTCATCCAGCAACTTCAGACAGCGGGCCTTGAAGTCGCCAGCCCCGATGAAACTGTCCATATCCGCCACCATAGTCAGGGAGCATAGTCAGATTATGACCAGCCTCGGCTTACCTGAACACCCGCGGGTGGCGGAAGCGGTACCCGGCCTCGATCAGCTTCCGGTTGCTGACGCGGGCGTGGTAGGGCCGCTGACTGGGCAGGGTGGGGTCGAAGCGGATGGGGGCCAGGCCCGCCTCGGCGCAGACCCGGGCCAGCAGGTCTCCTGTGGCGATCGGCTCGCTGACCAGGTTGTAGATGCCATCCAGGCGCCGCTCATGGGCGAAGGCGATCGCCCCGACGATGTCCTCCAGGTGCACCCAGTTGCCCGGCTCCTCGCCGGTGCCGCCCCGGGTGGTTCCGGCCGCAGGACCGAAGATGCGCGCCAGCTCCCGCCCCGGGCCGTAGATACCGCCCAGCCGTAGCAGACAGACTCGGCGATCGGGCGATCGCAGCCCCAGCAGCGTTTCCTCCACCCGGGCCAGCACCGGTCCGTTGGGTGGCACCGGTTTCAGGGGGGTGTCCTCATCCACCCAGGCCCCCTGCTGGTCGCCGTAGACGGCATAGCTGCCGGTGTAGATCAGTTGCTGCACCGAGGGGCAGTCCGGCAGCACCTGGGCCAGGGTCTCGGCGGTGCGCAGGTAGGTGTCCTCGTAGGAACTGCCGCGCCGCGCCCCTACCAGTACCACCAGGGTGTCGACCCCCGCCAGCAGCGATCGCAGGCCGACCGGATCATCACCCTGCACCAGTCGGGCATCCCCCGCCAGATCCTCCAGGCTGGCCAGCCGATCCGCCGTGGTCGTGGTCACCACCAGGGACAGCCCCTGCTGGCGCCAGTGGCGGGCCAGGGCTGTGCCCACGTAGCCGCAGCCCAGAATGGCAATCCGTTGACTCACGCCTGCTCCCCCTCACCTTGGGACTCACGGGTGGCCGCGAACTCGCGTTCGGACTCCTCCCGCATCACCTCGTAGATTGTCTCGCGCTCGAACAGGTCGGCGACGGCGATCGCCGTCAGGGTGGCGAAGCCGATCGGCAGCAGCAGCGCGTAACTCTTGCTCAGCTCGAAGGTGAGGAAGATCGCCGTCAGCGGGGTCCGGGTGAGGGCTCCCAGAAAGGCGCCTGCTCCAGCGAAAAGCAGCGTGGCGGGAGCATAACCGAACAGTAGCAGGCAGAGCTGCTGAAGCAGGGTGGCCAGGGAGGCGCCCACCACCAGGGCGGGGGCCAGGAAGCCGCCTGGGGCCTCGGCGGCCACGGCGATCGCTGTCCCCAAGGCCTGCACCACCAGCACCACCAGGGCCTTGAGTGGACTGGAGAGTCCCAGCAGGGCATCGAAGTCCAGAACATCGGGGTTGTCGAAGGAGTGGGGCAGAAACGCCCAGGCCCCGCCGATCACTCCACCGACCAGTCCCAGCCGCAGGGGCAGGGGCCAGGCCCGCAGGGCAAAGAACTCCCGTAGCCGCAGCATCAGCCGCTGGTAGGGAACTGCCAGTAGCCCTGCCAGTGCTCCCAACCCCAGCAGCAGTGGCAGGTCCGCCAGCCGGAACTCCGCCACCCGGCTGGGGTAGTCGACAATGGGGGCCAGATCCCGGAAGAAGAGGGCACCGGTGCCGTGCACGCTCAGCAGCCGGGTCCAGGCAATGGTGGCGAAGGTGGCGAACACGGCGGTGGCCGTGGCCCGCACGTCTGCCCGCTTGAGTATTTCCTCGAGGGTGTAGGCCAGTCCGCCCAGGGGTGAGTGAAAGATGGCCCCCAGGCCCGCCCCGCTCCCGATCGCCACCGCCAGCCGCCGGTGGCGTGGTTCCATCTGCAGGGCATCGGCGCTTTCCTTGCCCAGGGAGGCCCCGATCTGAATCGAGGGTCCCTCCGGCCCGACCGGAATACCGCTACCGATGGTGATGCCGCTGGCCAGCAGTTTGACCAGGGCCACCCGCCAGCCCATCGGGATCGGAAAACCCCGCTCGTAGAGCAGTACCTGGACGATGCCGGAGCCCTTGGCGGCCGGAGAGAACAGGGTCACCAGGGCCCCGGCGATCGCCCCGCCCAGCAGTCCCATCAGGGGCAGGACCAGCCAGGTCGGCAGATGGGTCGCCAACTGCAGCCGAACGGCGTTGACGGCCTCGATTTCCCGGCCGTAGACCCAGATGGCGATCGCCACCCCGATGCCGATGGCATTCACCAGCAGAAACATCCGCAGCAAGCGCTGCAGCTTCTGGACCAGGGGCAATTCCGACATGGGCACTTTCCGGGGGCTGAAACAACAATGCCACCGGGATGGTGGGTCCCGGTGGCATCGTCACAGACTGTGAACCGACGGCCTAGTATTCCGGCACACTGGCGTCGACTTCCCGGCTCCAGGCCAGAATGCCACCCTTGACGTTGGTCCCCTCAATCCCCGACTCGCGCAGGATCGCCAGGGCCTTGGCCGAACGTATTCCACCCTTGCAGTGGCAGACCAGACGGCGGCCGTTGAGCAATTCCTTGACCTGACCGACGCCGTTCCCGGCCTCGATTTCCGGCAGGGGCACCAGCACGCCGCCGGGAATGACGCCGATTTCTGCCTCGTTGGGGTTGCGCACGTCCAACAGTAGGAAGTCCTCACCGCTGTCGATTAGGGTCTTCAGGTCCGTGACCGTCATCTCGGGGATGCTGGCTGTGGCCTCGGCTTCCGCCGCCTTGGCCTGGGTGATGCCGCAGAACTGGTCGTAGTCGATCAGCTTCTCGATCACCGGCCGCACCGGGTTGGGACGCAGCTTCAGTTCCCGGAACTTCATGTCCAGGGCGTTGTAGAGCAGCAGGCGACCGCTCAGGGTCGTGCCCTCACCGAGGATGATCTTCACCGCTTCGGTAGCCTGGATGACGCCGATGATCCCCGGCAGAATCCCCAGCACGCCACCCTCGGCACAGCTGGGCACCATGCCCGGTGGTGGCGGTTCGGGGTAGAGGTCGCGGTAGTTGGGGCCGCCCTCGTAGTTGAACACCGTCGCCTGACCTTCGAAGCGGAAGATCGAGCCGTAGACGTTCGGCTTGTTCAGCAGCACGCAGGCGTCGTTGACCAGATAGCGGGTCTGGAAGTTGTCGGTGCCGTCGATGATCACGTCGTACGGCTCGCAGATTTCCAGGGCATTGGCCGAGGTCAGGAAGGTCTCGTAGAGGTCGACCTGACAGAAGGGGTTGAGCTCCAGAATCCGCTGCTTTGCCGATTCGATCTTCGGCTTGCCGACGGTGGAGGTGCTGTGGATGATCTGGCGCTGCAGGTTGGAGTGATCGACGATGTCGTTGTCGACGATGCCGATGCGGCCGATCCCGGCGGCGGCCAGGTAGAGCAGCAGCGGCGAGCCGAGACCGCCGGTGCCGACGCAGAGGACTTTCGCCGCCTTCAGGCGCTTCTGACCCTCGACTCCCACTTCCGGCAGAATCAGGTGCCGGGAGTAGCGGGCGTAGTCGTCCTGGGTCAGCTGGATGTTGCTGGTGTCGATGTTGAGCATAGGACGCGGAAGCAAGACCCCTAGGGGGATGGGAGCAACCCGGCAGCCGCGTCGGTGATGACGAGCGGTTCCGGGACGAAGACCTGGTGGTCGTCCAGTTGCCAGTTGCGGAGGTCGGTTACCTCTCGGCCCTCGACCGCAACAATCAGGTACGCATAGTCCGGCCAGGCCTGACGGCGATCGCACTCCGAGGGCACAGCCGGATGATCCGGGTGGGAGTGGTAGATGCCGAGGATGATCTGACCCGTTGCCCGCCCCGAGGTCTGGGCCGCCAGCATCGCCCGGGGGTCGATGCGGAAGCGATCGCCGCGGCTGTGGTTACCACGGTCCAGTTCGGAGTCCGGGTCCGGTTCCCAGGCGTTGACCGTGGGGTGGACCGACAGTACCCGCTTCCGTTCTCCCTCGCGCACCCCCAACAGCAGACCGCAGCATTCCTCGGGGTACGCCCGCCGGGCGTGGTCGAGAATCGTGGCCTGATGCGCGGGGTCGAGGACGAGCGTCACAGGTCGGGCTCAGCGCAGTTTTCCATTCTAGAAGCTTGACTGTCGTGGCGTCGGTCGCTCGGTCGGATTTCGGCACACAATGGAGGCCGACGCTTCCGCACCGTGATGAGCACCCCCGAAACCCTCACCCAGCTTGGCCAGCAGGTCGGCCTACCCACCTCCCCGGAAACGGCGGTTCTGGAAACCTTCCCCAACCCCCACCCGGATCGGTCGTATCTGGTCCGGTTCGTGGCGCCGGAGTTCACATCCCTCTGCCCCCTCACCAACCAGCCGGATTTCGCCCACCTGGTGCTCGACTACGTCCCCGGTGAGCAGATGGTGGAAAGCAAGTCCCTGAAGCTGTTCCTGGGCAGTTTCCGCAACCACGGGGCCTTCCACGAGAACTGCACCATCTACATTGCCAAGCGTCTGGAGGAGGCGATGAATCCGGTCTGGCTGCGGCTGGGCGGCTACTGGTACCCCCGCGGCGGCATTCCCATCGACGTCTTCTACCAGTCCGGCCCGGCCCCCGAGGGCGTCTGGGTGCCCGACCAGGGCGTCCCCCCCTACCGCGGCCGCGGCTGATCCGGATTCGGTCCATCCTGGATGACGCCTGAGCCCTACTACGAGGTGCTGGTGGACGCGCCGGGGGGCGGTGATGGCGTCTACACCTACGCGGTCCCACCTGGGCTGGAGGTCCAGCCCGGGGACATCCTCTCGGTCCCCTTCGGCCCCCAGCAGCGTAGCGCGATCGCCATCCGCCCCCTAGAGGACCTCCCGCCGGAACTGCCCGCCGACAAGGTGCGGCCGATTGCCGAGGTGCTCTGCCGGGGCTTCTTCGCCCCGGCCTACTGGGCCCTGCTGGAGCAGGTCGCCGAGACCTACGCCACACCCCTGATGGCGGTGGTGCGCACAGCCCTGCCGCCAGGGCTGCTGACCCAGTCCCAGCAGCGCCTGCGACTCAATCCCGAGGCCTTGGCCCAGCACGGCGATCGCCCTCTCTCCGCTGCTGCCCAGCGCCTGCTGGAACTGCTGCTGAATGCTCCGCCCAGCGGCTACAGCCGCCGCTACCTGCAGCAGAAGGTGAAGGGCGCCGCTGCCGCCCTCCGGGATCTGCGCCAGCGGGGCTGGATCGATAGCTGGCTGGTGCTGCCGGGACCAACAAAGGCGAAGACCCAACTGGCCGTCAGTGTCACCGGGGCACCGGATCTGGGCCTCACGGACCGCCAGCGGGAAGTGCTGGGGACGCTGCAGGAGCTGGGGGGCGAGCTCTGGCTGCGGGACCTGATGCGCGAGGCCCGCTGCAGCGAGGACACGGTGCGGGCTCTGGTTACCCAGGGCTGCTGCCGGATTGCCCCCCGGGAGCGGCTGCGCCGGGCGACGGGACCGGACCTGGCGGGCGATCGCCCCAAGGATCTCACCCCGGCCCAGGCAGAGGCACTTGCACAGCTCGCCCAGCTGCAGCCGGGGGAAACGGCCCTGCTCCACGGCGTCACCGGCTCCGGCAAGACAGAGGTCTACCTGCAGGCGATCGCCCCCCTGCTGGCCCAGGGTCAGTCCGCCCTCGTACTGGTGCCCGAGATCGGCCTCACCCCCCAGCTCACCGACCGCTTCCGTCAGCGTTTCGGGGAGGAGGTGCTGGTCTACCACAGCGGCCTGGGGGAGGGCGAACGCTACGACAGCTGGCGGCAGATGCTCACCGGTCAGCCCTGGGTGGTGATCGGCACCCGCTCGGCGGTGTTCGCTCCCCTGCCGGAGCTGGGCCTGATCATCCTCGACGAGGAGCACGACGGCAGCTTCAAGCAGGAGCAGCCCATGCCCTGCTACCACGCCCGCACCATCGCCCAGTGGCGGTCCGAGCGCCAGCCCTGCCGTCTGCTGCTGGGCTCCGCCACCCCGGCCCTGGAGAGCTGGCAGCGCACCCACGCGGGCCCCAGCCACTACCTGACCCTGCCGGAGCGGGTCCAGGCCCGGCCCCTACCCCCGATTCGGGTGGTGGACATGCGCCAGGAACTGGCAGACGGCAATCGCTCCCTGTTCAGTCGCCCCCTGCAGGCAGCCCTGAGCGAACTGGTGGGCAGCGATCGCCAGGGCCTGCTGTTCATCCACCGGCGCGGCCACAGCACCTTCGTTTCCTGCCGCAGTTGCGGCTTCACCGTCGAGTGTCCCCACTGCGACGTCTCCCTGGCCTACCACCTGGCGGAGGTCAGCGCCCAGCCCACCCTGCGCTGCCACTACTGCAACTACATCCAGGCCTACCCGAAGCGCTGCCCCAGCTGCGACTCCCCCTACCTGAAGCACTTCGGCAGCGGTACCCAGCGGGTTGAGCAGGAACTGTCACGTCTGTTCCCGCAATTGAGCGTCACTCGCTTCGACAGCGACACCACCCGCGGCAAGGACGGCCACCGCCGCGCCCTGGAGCCCTTCCGCAACGGCGAGACCCAGCTGCTGCTTGGTACCCAGATGCTGACCAAGGGGCTGGATCTGCCCCAGGTGACCCTGGTGGGCGTGGTGGCCGCCGACGGGTTACTGCACCTGCCGGACTTCCGGGCCAACGAGCGGGCCTTGCAGACGCTGATTCAGGTGGCGGGTCGGGCCGGACGGGGCGATGACCCCGGGGAGGCAATCGTCCAGACCTACACCCCCGAGCACCCGGTGATCGGACACCTGCAACAGCGCACCTACGGCGACTTCCTGGCGGAGGAACTGGCGGAACGTCATGCCCTCGGCTACCCGCCCACGGGTCGGCTGCTGCTGTTGCGCCTCAGTGCCCCCGAGGAGTCCCAGGTGATCCGGGCGGCGGAACGGCTGGCGGAGTATCTACGGCTGGTGCTGTCACCGGATATCGGCCTGCTGGGGCCTGCTCCCGCCGGGATTCCCCGGGTGGCCCGCCGCTGGCGCTGGCAGATTCTGCTCAAGGGACCGGCCGGGCAACCCTGGCCCCTCGACTGGGAGGAGCTGCGGCGGCACTGCCCCCGGGACGTCAGCCTGCTGATCGACGTCGATCCGCTCAGCGCCTAACCGGCAACCTCGAACTCCCTCGCTTCGACGATCGGGCAGGGAAAGCCAAGGGCCTGCTGGAACTCACGGTCCAGACGGGCCAGCTCCGCCACGGGGACGCTCTTCCAGAGGCGGCGATCGCTCCAGTGGATGATCATCACTAGCAGATCCGGCTGGTCTGGGTCGCGCCACACCTGCTTCGAGATCAGCCCCGGATAGCGCTTCAGGGCCTGACTCCAGATGCGGTCATCCACCCGCAGGAAATGCTCCTGCTGTTCCGGGGCAACCCGGAAGCTCAGC
>CAWUMD010000100.1:0-8916 GCA_963923365.1 uncultured bacterium | reverse complement strand
CCTCCTCTCCCCGGGCCAGACCCCGTTGCAGGTCATCGAGGGTGAGCAGGCCGATCAGCTGTTCGCCTTCGACGACGAGGGCGGCGCGATCGCCCTGGGCCAGCAGCCGCTCGGCGGCGAGGGCGGGGCTGAGGCCGCTGTGCAGCAGCAGCGGATGGCTGAGGGGGAGATCCCGGACCATCAGCTGATGGGTGATGTCATCCTGCTCCAGGATCGGCGGAGGCAGTCCACTCAGGTCGGTGCTGGGCAGCGATCGCAGCCGTTCCGTCAGCCAGGCGCTCAGGCCGGCGGCGGCCATCAGCGGCAGGACGATCCGGTAGTCCCGGGTCATCTCGAACAGCAGCAGGATCGCTGTCAGTGGTGCCCGGGCGGTGCCCGCCAGGACGGCGGCCATGCCGACCATGGCGTAGGCAGGTGGGGCTGCCACGCTCAGGGGCATCAGCAGACCCAGCAGCTTGCCGTAGGCACTGCCCAGCATTGCCCCCAGGAACAGAGAGGGGGCGAAGACGCCACCCACCAGACCGCTGCCGCTGCTGATTGCCGTGGCCGCCAGTTTGACGAACAGCAGGGTCGTCAGGGTGGCCAGGGGCAGCGGCTGATCCCGCAGCAGCGCCTCAAGGGTTTCGTAGCCGATGCCGAGGATCTGGGGCAGCTGCAGGGCGATCAGGCCCACGCTCAGGCCCCCCAGCAGGGGGCGCAGCCAGGTGGGAATGCGGGCCAGCACCGTCAGGCCCGGCAGCTCTCCGGCAAAGGCCTGACGGGCGACGATCAGCGACTGGGTGAGCAGCCAGGAGATCAGGCTGGCGAGGATGCCCAGGCCCAGGTAGAGGGGCAGCTCCAGGGGCGATCGCACCTCGTAGGCGGGCAGATCGAAAGCTGGCTGAGTCCCCAGGCCAATCTGGGCGACGAGGGCGGAAATCACTGCTGCCAGCAGTACGACACTGACGGCAGAACTGCCCGCCGCACTGGCCAGGACCACCTCCAGGGCAAAGAAGACACCGGCCACCGGAGCATTAAAGCCCGCTGCCAGACCTGCCGCCGCGCCCGCCGCGAGCAGCTGCAGCTGTCGCTCCTGGGACATGCGCCAGCGCTGGGCCAGCAGCAGGCCGATGTTGCCGCCGATCTCGACGCTGGGGCCCTCGGGGCCGAGGGAGGCACCGCTGCCCAGGGAGAGGGAGACCGCCACCAGCTTCGGCAGGGTGCGCAGGGGCTGGGGCAGTTCCTGCCCCTTGGCCTGGGCAATCAGGCCGCTCATATTGGGGCCGAAGCCCTGCCAGACCTGACGCATCAGGCCCACCCCCAGTCCGCCCAGGGCCGGAATCAGGGCCAGGGTCCAGAAGCCCCAGGGGGCCAGCTGGGTGAGCAGCCGATCCAGCAGTAGCGACTGCAGGGTGGTGAACAGATAGTGGAAGCCGACGATGCACAGACCCGTGCCGCCACCGATGGCCACCGCCAGCAGCAGGGGCAGTGATTCCGGGGGCGGCAGCAACCGATCGACCCAGCGGGTCCAGGGATGGGCGGAGAGCGTCGACATGGTAGCAGGCCGCAGGATGGTAGTACCCGCAGCAGAGAGCAGGCGCTGATTCTAGCGGGCGCCGATGGTGCGGGTGTAGGCTGGCCGTTCCGTCAGTCGCCGGATGTAGGCCTGGACCTGGGGCCAGGGGCTCAGATCCAGCGTTGGGAAGAACATCGGGATGTAGGCCAGGTAGGAGCCGACGGCGACATCGCTGACCGAGAAGGTCTCACCCAGGAGGTAGGGCCGATCGCTCAGGAGAGCGTCGAGGGTGCCCAGCAGACGGGGCATCTCCTTCTCGCGGTTGGCTTCGACGAAGATGCCGGGGCCGAGGCTGGCGTTGGCGAACAGGACCCACTGGGCGGCGATCGCCCGGGCTCGGGTGCTGGTCAGGTCACCGTACTGCTCGCCGATGTAGAGCAGCAGCGCCCCGGATTCCCAGAGGCTGAGGTCGCCATCCACCAGGGCCGGGACCTTGCCGAAGGGGTTGAGGGCCAGATACTCCGGCTGGCGGTGTTCCCCGGCGGCCATGTCCAGGAGGACGAATTCGTAGGGAGCGCCGATCTCCTCCAGATACCAGCGCACCAGGGACGCGCGGCTGCGAGCACCACCGTAGAGCTTGAGCATAGGAAGGCTGAAAGTATCGTCAGTACCAGCCTAGCGGTCGCACCTGGGCCCCACCGGTGTCGGGGCTATCCAATGCCGCAGATAATGGATGATTCAGTCCCGACCTGCTGGGAGGCTAGTGCCTGTGACCGTTCTCGTCGTCGCTACCGGGAATCCCGGCAAGCTGCGGGAAATGCAGCAGTACCTCGACGGCAGCGGCTGGGAGCTGCAGCTGAAACCGGCGGAATTGGACGTGGAGGAGACCGGCGATACCTTCGCGGCCAATGCGGCCCTCAAGGCTTCCCAGACGGCCCTAGCCACCGGTGAGTGGGCGATCGCCGACGACTCCGGGTTGGCGGTGGTGGCCCTGGGTGGGGCACCGGGCATCTATTCCGCCCGCTACGGCAGCGATGATGCCGATCGCATCTCCCGGGTGCTGCGGGAACTGGACGGGGCGGGCGATCGCGCCGCGGCCTTCGTCTGCGCCGTGGCTGTGGCTCGCCCCGATGGCGGGATTGTGGTGGCCGTGGAGGGCCGCTGTGAGGGGACGATTCTGGAGGCCCCTCGGGGGGACGGTGGCTTCGGCTACGACCCGATCTTCTGGGTGCCGTCGCTGGAGCGCTGTTTCGCGGAACTGACCGTGGAGGAGAAGCGCCGGGTCAGCCATCGCGGTAATGCCTTCGCCCAGCTGCTGCCCCAACTGGCGGCCCTGGATAGCTGACCGTCGGTTTGGCGATCGCCGCCGCCGCACCGTAGGATCGCCAGCGTTCTGCCGGAACCGCCCCATGCTGGATCAGTTCTCCCGTTGGCCGATACTGCTGCGCTGGGGCGTTGGCTTTCCGCTGGCGCTGCTCAACGGCTGGCTGCTGATGCAGCTGCTGGATTTTCTGCAGCCGCTGCCCAGTCTGGTGGGGACGGCGGCGCTGTTCGCCTTTCTGCTGGATATTCCCCTGCGGGCGCTGGAGAAGCGCCGGGTGCCCCGGGGTTTGGCCCTGCTGGTGGTGCTGGCGCTGGTGATCGGCCTGGGGGCACTGGGGGTGCGCTTCGCCCTGCCCCGCCTGCTGCAGGAACTGGCGGTGCTCGAGCAGAACCTGCCCCAGTGGTCTGACCTGACCCAGGCGAAGCTGACGGCGCTGGAGGCCGAGTGGACCGCCAGTCTGCCCTTCAGCCTTGCCCAGGTGGTCACCGATGCCGGGGAGCGGTTGGCGGGGGCGCTGGCGGAAATCGGACCGCGCTTCGGGGAACTGGTTTTCTCGCTGTTCGACCGCACCCTGAATCTGCTGCTGACCGTAGCCCTGACGGTGTTTCTGGTCTTCTACGGCGAGGGCATCTGCGCTGGGCTGCTCAGCTGGCTGTCACCGCTCTGGCAGGAGCGGCTGCGCCATGGTCTCTACCCCCGCTTCCGGGCCTACCTGGGGGGTGAGTTGCTGCTGGGCACGATTCTCGGTGCCAACCTCTCAATCGCCTTCTCGCTGCTGGGGGTGAAGCTGGCCCTGCTCTGCGGCGTCGGTCTGGGGCTGTGCAGTCTGGTACCCTTCGCCGACACCATTGGCGTGCTGGTGATCGTGCTGGCAACCCTGCCCCAGGACACGACCCTGGCGGGCGAAATTTTGGGCGTTTCCTTCCTGCTCGGGCAGCTGAACGACACGGTGCTGGAGCCCAAGGTGATCGGCCACCTGATCGGCCTCAATCCGGTCTGGATTCTGCTCTCGGTGCTGCTGGGGTTGAAGCTGGCGGGGGTGTTGGGTGTCTTCCTGGCAGTACCCCTGGCCAGCTTCGTCAAGTCGCTTCTGGACGAACGGCGGGCGGCTACGGGTTGATGTCGCGGGTCTCCCAGCGGCCATCGCGTAGCTGGTGCTGCTGCCGCTGCTGGGGACTGGGACGCAACTGCAGATGGTCGACCCGTTCCGGCACCAGGGACAGTACTGTGAAGCAGTCCGGTGGGGTCTCGGGGGCCAGGATGCTGAAGGTGCTCTCCGGTGAGCGGTCGGCGCCGGGCCGGGGCCAGGTGAACTGCTGGCGGGCGGCCTCGGACAGGCGTGACCAGAGGTCGCTTCGTAATCCGGCGCTATCGTCCGTCGCCGTGTGAATCAGCATCCGGCCGCTGAAGCGGAACTGTTCCCGGGTGTCCGGCAGGTAGGCACAGAGCTCGGTCCGGGGCTGCTGCGCCAGTTCGCCCAGTTTGTTGCTGCGCTGGTCGGTGATCAGCAGCAGGTCGTTACTGTCGCTGCGGAAGCCCCGGAAGACGACTGTGCGCACGGCCGGACTGCCATCGCGGCGGACCGTGGCCAGCTGCCAGTAACGGCTGTCGGGACGGCGGCGGTTGCGGTGCAGGGCCGCCGCTAATGCCTGGCGCCAGGGGGCGGCGCTCACACCCCCAGGGCGGCGCTGGCCTGCTCCAGGGCACCGACGATGCGCTGCTGCTGCTCGGCGCTCAGTTCCGGGAACATGGGCAGCGACAGCACCTCGTGGGCCAGCTGCTCGGTCACCGGCAGGGAGCCGGGCTGGTAGCCGAGGTCGGTGTAGGCCTCCTGCAGGTGCAGCGGCACCGGGTAGTAGATCATCGAGCTGATGCCTGCGGCCTGCAGCTGGGCCTTGACGAAGTCGCGGCAGCGGCCGTGGTTGGTGCTTTCGCAGTCGTTGCCGCCGCAGCGCTCCTGGCGTTCGCAGGGCAGTACCCGAATCGTGTACTGGTGCCAGACACTGGTGCCGCCGGCCACCGGTTGGGGGGCCACCAGCCCGGGGATGCGGGCGATCGCCTCGCGGTAGCGCTGGGCCACAGCCCGGCGCTGCTCGTTCCAGCGATCCAGGTAGCGCAGCTTGATGCTCAGAATCGTTGCCTGGATGGCATCGAGGCGGCTGTTGATCCCGATTTCGTTGTGGTAGTAGCGCACCGGCATGCCGTGCTGGCGCAGGGAGCGGATGCGGGCCGCCAGCTCCGGATTGTTCGTGGTGATCGCGCCGCCGTCGCCGCAGGCCCCGAGGTTCTTGGTGGGGAAGAAGCTGAAGCAGCCGAAATCGCCGAAGCTGCCCAGCTTGCGATCGCCCCAGCTCCCGCCGGTGGCCTGGGCGCAGTCCTCGACCACATAGAGGTTGTGGGCACGGGCGATCGCCATCAGCCGATCCATATCCATCGGCTGGCCAAACAAGTGCACCGGGATAATCGCCTTTGTGGCGGGGGTGATTGCCGCTTCGAGCTGATCCAGGTCGAGGTTGAAGCTGACGGGATCGACGTCGACGAATACCGGCTTCGCACCGCACATGCTCACCACCTCCGCCGACGCGAAGAAGGTGAAGGCGGAGGTGATCACCTCATTGCCGGGGCGGATATCCAGGGCACGCAGGGCCAGATAAAGGGCGTCGGTGCCGCTGTTGCAGCCGATCCCCTCGCTGGTGCCGATGTAATCGGCGAAGGCCCGCTCGAAGCCCTCCACCGCCGGACCGCCGATGTAACCACCGGAGGCCAGCACCTGGGTGACGGCGGCATCGATCTCGGCGCCGATTTCCTGGTACTGGGTGGTGAGGTCGAGGGGAGGGATCGTCGTCACGGGCGGTTCCTGACGGGAAGGTTGTGCATACCAGTGAACGGTAGCGCGGGACCCGGGGCAAGCCCTGACCCCGCGCCGGGGCCTCAGTTCTTGGGTACCAGCTGGGCGCCGTAGTAGTGCGGCTCCTGGCCCGGGTGCCACTTGATATTGCAGCCGATGCTCGGCTTCTGCTCGGCGGGCACTGCTGCTCCGGCCAGCACCGCATCGATGGCGGCGCGCAGGTCGGCACCGGTCACCGGCAGATCGTTGCCGGGGCGGCTGTCATCGAACTGTCCCCGGTAGGCCAGCTTGAAGTCGCGGTCGAACAGGAAGAAGTCCGGGGTGCAGGCGGCGGTGTAGGCCTTGGCGACGGCCTGACTCTCGTCGTAGGCGTAGGGGAAAGTGAAGCCCTGGGCTTCCGCCTGGGTGCGCATGCCGTCGGGACCGTCCTGGGGATGGGTCTCGGTGCTGTTGCTGCTGATCGCCAGGATGCCGAGCTGGGGATAGTCGCGGCCCAGCTGGGCGATCGCCGCCTGCAGGTGCACCACGAAGGGGCAGTGGGCGCAGATGAAGATCACCAGCAGCCCCGGCTTGCTGCTGAAACTGGCGAGGCTGAGGCGATCGCCGCTGATCACATCCGGCAGGTCGAAGTCGGGGGCGGCAGTGCCCAGGGGCAGCATGGTCGAGAAGGTACGGGCCATGGCGGTGGAGTGGACAGTTCGCCTGCCAGTGTAGAAGCCCTACTGTTCCGGTGCCGGAGTGATGCCAGTGGCGGATGCAGCACCCATAATTGGCCCATGGCGTATCCGCTCTCGGCCACCAAGCTGCAGACCTACCACCGTTGCGCCCGCAGCTATCAGTTCCGCTACCTGCAGCGGCTGCCCGGCCGCCCGATGTTCGGTGGGCAGGCCCTGGGCACGGCTCTGCACGAGGCGATCGCCCGCTGCTACCGCGACTGGGACTACCTCTCGCCGACCCTGCCCCTCGACTGGCTGGTGCGCTGCTGGCGTCAGGTTTCCGAGCCGCTGCCGCCGGAGCAGCAGTCCGAGGGGATGGAAATCCTCGAACACTTCTGGCACGAAGCGATCAGCCCGGTGGTGTCCCGGCGGCCCCTGGGAGTCGAGGGGCGAATCAGCGGCAGTCTCACCGTTGAGGGGGTCGAGTTTCGCCTCGGGGGCCGCTATGACCGGCTGGACTGCGATGACCAGGGGCTGCATCTGGTCGACTTCAAGACCAGCCGCAGCTTCAATCCGCCGCCGGGTCAGGACCTGGATCTGCAGCTGGGACTCTACGCGATTGCCCTGGAGCAGCACTACGGCCAGCTGCTCCAGTCCGCTTCCCTGGTGCATCTGCGCAGCGCCCAGGTGGTCACCTACCTCTGTGGTCCGGTCCAGATTGAGCAGGCACGGCAGGCGATCGCCGCCCTGGCCCTGCAGTTGCGTAGCGATCGCCAGTGGCAGCCCTGCCTGGGGGACCACTGCCGCAGCTGCGGCTACCGCCGCTACTGTCCCGAGGCGGGAGGTCAGGAACTGCCCCCCGTCACCCCGACTGTCCCCCCCGAGCGGATTCAGCTCAGTCTGTTCGACTGGGGCACGGCCTGATCCTCATCCATGAATCGCTGCTGAATGGACTCCCGACCTCCGCTGCTGCTGGTGCACGGTTACGGCGACACCGGCGCCCTCTTCGACTGGTTGCGACCCCGTCTCAGTCGGGCTGGTCGTGAGGTGCATACCCTCGATCTGCAGCCTAACGATGCCCGCCAGGGACTGGAGCCCCTGGCCCGGCAGATCCAGACGTGGATCGACCGGATGGGGTCCGAGACTCCAATCGATCTGGTGGGCTTCAGCATGGGGGGGCTGGTCAGCCGCTACTGGCTGCAGCGTCTGGGCGGACTGGAGCGCTGTCGGCGGTTTGTCAGCATTGCTTCGCCCCACCGAGGCACCTGGACGGCCTTCGGGCCCCAGCACCGGGGGGCGCAGCAGATGCGTCCCGGCAGTGAGTTCCTGACGGACCTGAACCGGGATGCCCAGCGCCTGGCCGAGGTGGATTTCTGCAGCCTCTGGACGCCGCTCGATCTGATGATTCTGCCCGCGGATAGCTCGGTCCTGCCGGGGCTGCCCGATCAGCGGCTCTGGGAGCCCTGGCACGCCGGAATGGTGTGCAGTACCAGCGTTGCGGACTGGCTTGCCGACTACCTGGACCGGCCATGAGTGACCCGGAGGTCCTGGTGCGGCGTCAATCGGATTCCTCACAGACCGGGCGGTAGCCTGCCCGGTGAGGCATACTCCCTGCGTGCTGTCATGGACTCTGGATATGGGTGATCTGGTCACTGTGCTCCAGACCCAGACCCAGACCCTATTCCAGGCTGCGGACCCGGCGGTGCTGACGACCCTGCTGCAGCCCCATCGTTGCTGCAGCTACAGTGCCGGGCAGTCGGTGGCGATGCAGCACGACTAGGGGCGAAGGCTATTACCGGATTCTGCGTGAACTGGCCAAGGTCTCCGTGTTCTCCTCCGCTCCCTGCGGGTGCTGGAGCGGGTGAATCTGCCGGTTGAGAACTGACAACGCCCGGCAGCCCCTGGGATAGCAAACCCCAGGGGCTGCGCAGGTGTCCGGTCAAATCAGAGGCGCGTCCAGCGGCTGCCGGTGAACGCCCCCTGTCCGGAGACCTTCACGAGCTGTCCGTCCCGGATTTCCAGAATCAGGGTGCCGGAATTCTGGGTCTGGCTACGCTCGGTGTCCTGCCAGGAGCCGGAGATGCGATTGCCGCGGATGGTGCCGATGAAGCGGTTTTCGAAGTTGCCGCCGCGCCCGATCCAGCTGATCTGGTTGCCGACCTGGCGGATGCGGTAGGTGGCGCCGTCATTGCCCTGCCAGCGGCCGGAGAGATCCAGGGAGGGCGTGGGAGCAGGGGTGGGTTGCTGGCCGGTTTGGGACCGGGTCCAGACGGTGCCGCCGAATGCCCCCTGTCCGGAGACCTTCACGAGCTGTCCGTCCCGGACTTCCAGAATCAGGGTGCCGGAGTTCTGGGCCTGACTGCGTTCGGTGTCCTGCCAGGAGCCGGAGATGCGGTTGCCGCGGATGGTGCCGATGAAGCGGTTTTCGAAGTTGCCGCCGCGTCCGATCCAGCTGATCTGGTTGCCGACCTGGCGGATACGGTAGGTGGCACCGTCATTGCCCTGCCAGGTGCCCGCCAGATTGAGGTCGGTCCGGGTGGGAGGGTTGGCGGCTGTCTCTTATACACATCTGACGCTGCCGACGATACTCCTT
>CAWUMD010000099.1:0-9020 GCA_963923365.1 uncultured bacterium | reverse complement strand
TCTCAACAGCGTTGCAGGCCGCCGGGTACTGAGTCTTGGCATCCACCGTCACCGCGACCGCCAGATCCAGGTCTGCCGCAGCATCCACGTAGAGGTGACAGATGCCGTCCGCATGGCCCAGCACCGGAATGCGGGTGTTGTCCTGCACGAAGCGCACAAAACTGTTGGAACCGCGGGGGATGATCAGGTCGACGTACTGATCGAGCTGCAGCAGTGCCAGGGTCTCCTCACGGCTGGTGAGCAACTGCAGCACGTTGGGGTCGACCGCACTGGCGGCCAGCCCCTCCCGGATCGCCGCCAGAATCGCCCGGCAGGACTCGACCGCCTCGCGGCCGCCCTTGAGAATGGCGCCGTTCCCGGACTTGATCGCCAGGGCGGCAATCTGCATCACCGCATCGGGCCGGGCCTCGAAGATCACCCCCAGCACGCCCACGGGCACCGTCAGCCGCTCCAGCACCAGTCCCTGGTCCAGTTCCCGGTGCAGCTGCCGCTGGCCGAGGGGGTCCGCCAGCCGGGCCACGTCGCGCACCCCGGCGATCGCCCCCTGCAGCTTGGCCGCATCCAGCTTCAGACGGGCATAGAGGGCCGCCGCAATGCCGTCCTGCTGGGCCTGTTCGCAGTCGCGGCGGTTGGCCTCGAGAATCGAATCGCTGTGGTTTTCCAGGGCGGTGGCAATCGCCTCCAGGGCCTGGTTACGGGCCGCCGCATCCAGGGCCGCCAGACGACGGGACGCTTCCCGGGTCTCCCGGGCGAGGTCGATCAGGGCAGCGGGCACAGCGACAGACATGGCAATCCGAAGAGAGGCGCAAACCCCGATCTTACGGCGCGAATCAGACCGGCACCAGGGAGCGCTGGCAGGCCGGGCAGACCGCGTGAATACTCAGCTGGCAGTCGAGCAGCTGGAAGCCCTCCTTCTCCGCCTGCTTGGCACCGATCTTCAGCACCGAGTCGCTCTTGAACTCGATCGTCTTGCTGCAGCGCACGCAGATCAGATGGTGGTGGTGGTAGGGCGCAGGCTGGTTGAGCTCGTAGTGCTTGTGGTCCTCCGCCAGCTCCAGCTCCCGCAGAATCCCCATGCGGGACATCATCTTCACCGTGCGGTAGACCGTCGACAGACTGATTGCCTCGCCATCCTGGCGCAGGACGTTGTAGAGGTCCTCGGCGCTCAGATGCTCCCCCGCCGGCAGGTTCTGGAACACCAGCAGGATCTTCTCCCGCTGGGGAGTCAGACGCCAGCCCCGCTCGTGCAGTTCCGCCCGCAGAGAGGCAACGTTGTAGGCCATGGCACAGGGTCGAGCGTCCGGGTCACCCCCAGGGTAATTGCAAAGCTGTTGACAGGCAAGAAGCAAAACTTATTGCAACCAGCATCACTGACAGCCACCCCGATCTCCCCACGATCCAGACGACGGGGACCCTCCCTCTCGGCACCATTCAGCATGCAACCGGGAAGCCAGCCGATAAGCTGAAACCAGCGGATGCAATGGAGCGTAGGGCCATGGGTCGGGATCGATTCGCAGGTGGATTTCTGCTGGGAGCCGTCTTTGGCGGGGCCCTGGGTGGCCTGTTGGGGGCGACTCTGGCCAACCGGGCCCAGAGCCGCCCCCGCACCCGCCGCCCGGACGCGGCGGAAGCTCCCGGCTACGCCCCGGAGCTGCGGATTGAGGAAGCCCGTCGGGGCCTGGAGGAACGGATCTCCCAGCTCAACGACGCCATTGATATGGTGCAGCAGCAGGTACGCGACGTTCAGACCCTGACGGAACCGGAAGCACTGAGCGAAGAAATCGGCGGCTGAAGAGGCTGTAGGAACAGGACGGGGGCCTGGCGACGGGCCCCCGTCCTGTTCGCGCCGGTGACGCCGGACCGTCACAATAGAAACCGGTGACGTTTTCCGAAATCCCCATGCCCCAGTACCGCTCCCGCACCACCACCCATGGACGCAACATGGCCGGCGCCCGTGCGCTCTGGCGGGCCACCGGCATGAAGGACGACGATTTCGAGAAGCCGATCATCGCCGTCGTCAACTCCTTCACCCAGTTCGTGCCGGGTCACGTCCACCTCAAGGATCTCGGCCAGATGGTGGCCCGGGAGATCGAGCAGGCCGGGGGCGTGGCCAAGGAATTCAACACCATCGCCGTCGATGACGGCATCGCCATGGGCCACGGCGGCATGCTCTATTCGCTGCCGTCCCGCGACCTGATCGCCGACTCCGTCGAGTACATGTGCAACGCCCACTGTGCCGACGCCCTGGTCTGCATCTCCAACTGCGACAAGATCACCCCCGGCATGCTGATGGCCAGCCTGCGGCTGAACATCCCCACCGTGTTCGTCTCCGGTGGCCCGATGGAAGCGGGCAAGGTGATCCTCAACACCCAAACCAAGAAACTCGACCTCGTCGACGCCATGGTGATGGCCGCCGACCAGAAGCAGAGCGATGAGGATGTGGCCGCCGTCGAGCGTTCCGCCTGCCCCACCTGCGGTTCCTGCTCGGGCATGTTCACCGCCAACTCGATGAACTGCCTGACCGAAGCCCTCGGCCTCAGCCTGCCGGGCAATGGTTCGCTGCTAGCCACCCACGCCGAGCGTAAGGAACTGTTCCTGGAAGCCGGTCGCCTGATCGTCCAGCTGGCCAAGCGCTACTACGAGCAGGATGACGAATCCGTCCTGCCCCGCAGCATCGCCAGCTTCCGGGCCTTCGAGAACGCCATCAGCCTGGATGTGGCCATGGGCGGCTCCACCAACACCGTGCTGCACCTGCTGGCAGCAGCCCACGAGGCCGGGGTCGACTTCAAGATGAAGGACATCGATCGCATCTCCCGTCAGGTGCCCAACCTCTGCAAGGTGGCCCCCTCGACGCCGCTCTATCACATGGAGGATGTTCACCGGGCCGGGGGCGTGGTCGCCATCCTCGGAGAGCTCGACCGCAAGGGGCTGATCCATCGGGATGTGCCGACGGTCCACAGTGCCAGCCTGGGCGAGGCCATCGATCGCTGGGACGTGCGCCGCAACCGGGCCGAGGCCGAGCAGCGCTTCCTGGCCGCTCCGGGGGGTGTCCCCACCCAGGTCGCCTTCAGCCAGAACCAGCTCTGGGAAGACCTGGACCTCGACCGGGAGAACGGCTGCATCCGCGATGTCGAGCACGCCTACTCCCAGGATGGCGGTCTGGCGGTGCTCTACGGCAACCTCGCCGAGCAGGGATGCATCGTCAAGACCGCTGGGGTCGATGCCAGCATCCTCAGCTTCAGTGGCCCTGCCTTCGTCTGCGAAAGCCAGGATGATGCCGTCAACGCCATCCTCAACGGCAAGGTCAAGGCTGGAGACGTGGTGCTGATCCGCTACGAGGGCCCCCGCGGCGGCCCGGGCATGCAGGAGATGCTCTACCCCACCAGCTACCTGAAGTCTGTGGGTCTGGGCAAGGCCTGCGCCCTGATCACCGATGGTCGCTTCTCCGGTGGCACCTCGGGTCTGTCCATCGGCCACGTCTCGCCAGAGGCGGCCGAGGGCGGTCTGATCGGCCTGGTGGAGAGCGGCGATCGCATCGAGATTGACATCCCCAACCGCCGCATCCATCTGGCGGTGGACGAAGCCGAACTGGCCCGCCGTCAGGCCGAGATGGAAGCCCGGGGCAGCGCCGCCTGGAAGCCCCGCGATCGCCAGCGGCCGATCTCCCAGGCGCTGCAGGCCTACGCGGCCATGACCACCTCCGCCTCCCGCGGCGGTGTTCGCGATATCAGCCGCATCCTCGGTTAGCGCCCGGATGTCGAGCACCATCGTCGTCAAGATCGGCACCAGCAGCCTCACCCGGCCCGAGGCCGGGGGGCTGGCCCTGGCCACCATCGCCGAACTTGTGGAAACCCTGGCGGATCTACGCCGTCAGGGCCACCGGGTGATTCTGGTCTCCTCCGGTGCCGTGGGCGTGGGCTGTGCCCGTCTGGGGCTGGGCGATCGCCCCACCGAGATCGCCGTCAAGCAAGCCGTAGCCGCCGTCGGCCAGGGGCGGCTGATGCGGATCTACGACGACCTGTTCAGCAACCTCGACCAGCCAATCGCCCAGGTGCTACTCACCCGCGGCGATCTGGCCCAGCGCAGCCGCTACCTGAATGCCCACCGCACCTTCGGCGCCCTGCTGGACCTCGGGGTAGTGCCGATCGTCAACGAGAACGACACCGTCGCCGTCGAGGAACTGCGTTTCGGCGATAACGACACCCTCTCGGCCCTGGTGGCCGGGCTGGTGGAAGCTGACTGGCTGTTCATCCTCACGGACGTGGACCGCCTCTACACCGCCGATCCGCGCCAGGACCCTGACGCCCAGCCGATCCACCGGGTCACGGACATCGATGCCCTCACGGGCGTGCGCACCGGTGGCCAGGGCAGCCGCTGGGGCACCGGCGGCATGGTCACCAAGATCTCGGCCGCCCGCATCGCCACCATGGCCGGGGTACAGACGGTGATCACCAACGGGCGATCGCCGCGCAATCTGCAGCGCATCCTGGCGGGCGAGGACCTGGGCACCTGCTTCGAGCCCCGGCCCCGACCGGTCAGTGCCCGCAAGCGCTGGATCGCCCACGGGCAGGTGCCCGCCGGACGGCTGCTGCTCGATGACGGCGCCGTACGGGCCCTCAGCCGTGACGGCAAGTCCCTGCTGGCCGCCGGGATCACCAGCGTCGAAGGCGAGTTCGCCGCCGAGGCCACCGTACTGCTCTGCGACGGCACGGGCCGGGAAATCGGTCGCGGGCTGGTCAACTACCCCAGCGAGGAACTGCGGCGGATCAGCGGTCAGCGCAGCGATCGCATTCCCGAAATCCTCGGCTACGCCGGCGATGACACCGTGGTGCACCGGGATAATCTGGTGGTCAGCGCCGCCCAGCCCTAGCCATGCCCACCCGTCCCGACCAGATTCTGGCCCTGCTGCAGCGCAAGCGGGGCGGGTTTTCCCGACCGGATCAGGCCCACCTGAGCATCCTGCAGGCCTACCGTCGCGCCTATACCCAGTTGTTCCAGGGGGATGAGCCCCCCCCGGAACTGGAGATTGAGCCCGGACACACCGATACCCGGGGCCTACGGCGTTTCCCGGAGCGCTGGCCCAACCGGGAAGCCAGCCTCGCCTGGGTGCGCCAGCAGCTGAGCGGTGTCACCACCTTCGCCTGCGACGGCTCCCAGATTTACCCCAGCAAGGACTTCTCGGTGCCGGTGGCCCTGGTGCAGATCGGCTGGTTCGAGAACCCTCACAATCCGGAGCAGCCCTACCGCAAGGACATCGAGCTCGACCTGCTCACCCCCGAGGACTTCCGCGACTGCGAGCGGGAGTTCCTCGACCGGCAGGTGAACCTGCGTCGTTTCCGGATGGAGATCGACCGTCTCTGCCGCTGGCTGGAGGAACGGGCCGGGCAGGAGCTGGTGCTGGCCCTGTTCGATGGTTCCCTGGTGGCCACCTTTGCCCAGGCCTTCGAGCAGGAGGTGCAGCAGGCCTACATCGACGAACTGGTGCGGCTGCTGGAGACCAGCGAGCAGACCCGGGTACCGCTGATTGGATTCGTCGACACCTCCTACGCCCATGACCTGAGCGAGCTGCTGCAGGGGCGGGCCATTCTGCCCGCCAGCCGGGAAGTACACGATGCCCAGATTCTGGCAGCAGCGATGCAGTGGGGCGATCGCACCCCCCTGTTCCCCTGCCAGCGGCAGATTCTCAGCCGCTACGGCGACCAGGCCGAGCGCCTGGCCTACGGCTACCTGAAGACCCACGACGGCTTCCCGGCCCGGCTGGAACTGCCCCGCTGGATGATGGAAGACGGCATCCACGAGCAAGCCATCAACTGGTTGCGGGCGGAGGTGATTGTCGGCGGGGGCTATCCCTACGCCATCGAAACCGCCGACCAGACCGCTGTGCTCAAGACCGAGGACCGAAGTCTGTTCTACCGGGTTCTGCAGGACTGGATCGACCAGCAGGGGCTGGAGCTGCGGCTGTCACGAAAAATGGTGAGCAAGCTGCGCCGCCGCTGAGCCCCTATCTCAGGAGTTCCTGGTCAGGAAGCCTGGGGGACCATGCCACCGGTGAGCTGACGTAGCTTCTGCAGCGCCCGGGCTTCGACCTGACGGATGCGCTCCCGGGAGACATTCAGGCGACGACCGATCTCCGCCAGGGTCAGGGGCTCACCGCTAGCCAGCCCAAAGCGCAGTTTCAGCACCTGCTGCTCCCGCTCGCTCAGCTGCTCCAGCAGACCCGTGAGGCGTTCCTCCTGCAGTCGCAGATCCATGGCATCCATGGGTTCCAGGCTGCGGGGGTCGGGAATCAGGTCGCCCAGGTAGCTGCGGCCATCCTCACCCCGGGCCTGGGCGTCGAGGCTGGCACAGGGAGCCGTCTGACTGAGCAGGGATTCCACCTCTTCCAGAGAGAGGGCCAGAGCCTTGGCGATTTCAGAGCGGGTGGGCATCCGTCGCAGCTCGTTGGTCAGCTCCCGCGCGACTCGGCGCAGGCGATGCAGCTTCTCGCTGATGTGAATCGGCAACCGGATGGTACGGGCATGGTTATCAATGGCCCGGGTCATACTCTGGCGAATCCACCAGTAAGCGTAGGTGGAGAATTTGTAGCCCATCACCGGGTCGAATTTCTCCACGGCCCGCTCCAGACCCAGGGAACCTTCCTGCACCAGATCCAGCAGTTCCAGACCCTGATTCTGATACTTCTTGGCGATGCTGACCACGAGGCGGAGATTGGCCTGCACCATCCGTTCCTTGGCTCGGCGTCCCTGCACCAGGAGGCGCTGCTGCTCCGGGCTGAGGGTGGCTTCAGGCGCGGCCTCCAGCTCCAGCTGCAGAGCCAGCATCCGCTGCACCTGCTGGGACAATTCAATTTCTTCGGCCGGAGTGAGCAAGGGAATACGTCCGATGCTGCTGAGGTACCAGCTGACATGATCTGCGGTATGGCGGCTGGCTTTGGCCGCGGCTTCCCGATCCTGTTTCATCTGGGCTTCCGCCTGAATTTGCCGTGACTATATCACCAATTTCCAGATAGAGAAGACACCAATTTTTAAGACAAGATGACACTTTGTAGCCCTGACTACCATTGTTCGGAAATGGGCCAGCGGTTTCCGGTCGCCCTAGAGTAGTTCCAGACTGAATTCCCCTGGTTCCATGGCGCGCAAGATCCGCTACCCCCACCTGCTCGGCTCCAAATGGACCGCCCAGCAGAAGACCCTGGGCTGGCGGCACTTCCGGGTGGTGAATCGCAAGAACCAGGGCCGCTACGTCTTCGCGGAACTGGTGGCCGCCTGCGACGACGGTGTCCGCTTCTGGATCAATGCAGCCCTGCTCAAGGACCGCAGCGCCTGGCAGCCAGGCTGGCAACCGCTGCAGCAGTTCGCCGCGGCCGAGGAGGCGTCCCTGGCCGCCGATAATGGAGTCTGACCTGCCCGAACCTGTCATGGAAGTCATCCCCGCAATCGATCTGCTCGGCGGCCGCTGTGTCCGCCTCTACCAGGGCGACTACGCCCAAGCCGAAACCTTCGGGGATGACCCGCTGGCCATGGCCCGCCGCTGGCAGGCCGCCGGAGCCCGCCGCCTGCACCTGGTGGACCTGGATGGAGCCAAGGCCGGTCAACCGGTCAACCACGGGGTGATCGCGGCGATCGCCGCCGACCTCAACATCCCCGTGCAGGTGGGCGGTGGGTTGCGCGATCGCGACAGTGCTGCCCGGATGCTCGACCTGGGCGTGGGTCGGGTGATTCTCGGCACTGCAGCCGTCAAGAACCCCGCCCTGGTGGAACAGCTCTCCACCGAATTCCCCGGCCAGATTGTGGTCGGCATCGATGCCCGCGATGGCTGGGTGGCCACCGAAGGCTGGCTGGAAACCTCCGGCGTTGCCGCCACGGAACTGGGTCAGGCCATGGCCGACCGGGGCGCCGCCGCCATTGTCTACACCGACATCTCCCGGGACGGCACGCTGGCAGGCCCGAATCTGGAGTCCCTGCGGGAGATGGCGGAGGCCGTGTCCATTCCCGTCATCGCCTCGGGTGGTGTCAGCAGCATTGCCGATCTGCTGGCCCTGCTGGCTCTGGAACCGGCCGGAGTAACCGGCGCGATCACCGGCAAGGCAATTTACACCGGAGCCATTGATCTGGCAGAAGCCGTGAAGGCCGTCGATGCGGGTCGTTGGCAGGACGTACCGACCGAGATCCCGCATCTGGCCTGAAATCTTTAGAGATCCTGCACTTTCGGGAATCTTTCGATTCCGTTCGGGATCATGTCTGAACAACTTGAGCGTTCGTCACAGCAGAAGCGCTATGCCTCCGGCCCTGGTCGGGGGCATTTTTTTGCCTATTCCGCCCGTATGGGCAGGGTGATTTCGAAGCAACTGCCCTGCCCCTCACGACTGCGAACTGCGATCTGGCCCTGATGGGATTCCAGAATGGTGGCCACAATCGCCAGCCCCAGCCCGGAGCCCCGCTGGCCCACATGGCTGCGGGCAGGGTCTACCCGATAGAAGCGCTCGAACAGGTGGGGCAGGGCGGTAGCCGGAATGCCGATGCCGGTATCCGAAACCCGGAGTCGGAGGCGATCGCCCTCTCCCGCCAGGGCAACCGCGACGCTTCCTGCCGCTGGGGTGTACTGCAGGGCATTGGCAATCAGATTGGTGCAGAGGCGGGCCAGCTGATCGCGATCGCCAATGACACCACAGACCTCAGGCAATTGGTCGAAGTCGAGGGTCAAGACCACCTCCCGTTCCCGGGCCTGCAGCTGCTGTTCCTCCACCACTTCCAACACCAGGGCATCGAAGTCCACCATCTCCCGGCGGGGCTGAAGGATACCGCTGTCCTGACGGGCCAGGAAGAGCAAATCATCCACCAGTCTCCCCAGGCGTCGGGTCAGGCGTTCAATCACCTCCAGCTGCTGGCGCTGCTCCTGCACCGTACTGTCGGGGTCACTGAGTGCCGCCTGAACGTTGGTCTGAATCAGGGCCACCGGATTGCGCAGCTCATGGGAGGCATCGGCGGTGAACTGACGCAGCTGCTGGTAGGAATCCAGCA
>CAWUMD010000098.1:0-9074 GCA_963923365.1 uncultured bacterium | reverse complement strand
GGTGGTGGCGTCCGCCATCACGAACGGCACGTTGAGCATGCGCGCCAGGGTCTGCGCCAGCAGCGTCTTGCCGGAGCCGGTGGGGCCGATCAGCAGAATGTTCGACTTCTGCAGCTCCACCGTGGCACCGGCATCGAGACTGTCGGAGTTCTGCAGGTAGGCAAGGCGCTTGTAGTGGTTATAGACCGCCACCGAGAGCACCTTCTTCGCGTCCTCCTGGCCAATCACATGACCATCGAGGTACTGCTTGATGTCCTGGGGCCGGGGAATCTCGGACAGCGACAGGGCCGGACGGCGCGGCTGCGCTCGCTTTTCCGATGCCACAGGGCCCTTGGCCGTGGGAGGGGTGGGCAGACTGCTGCCGTCAAACAGCTCCTCATCGAGGATCTCATTACAGAGGTCGACGCACTCATCGCAGATATAGACGCCAGGTCCGGCGATCAGCTTCCGCACCTGCTCCTGCGATTTGCCGCAGAAGGAGCATTTAAGGTGAGAGTCGTACTTCGACATCACGCCGCCTCTAGGGTTCTCGGGTCAGCCCCGCCAATCTCTTTCACCGGAGCCGAAGCAATTGCCCGGGTGTTGCAGACGCTGCCGCCGCAGTCGCCACCACCGATCCCGGGAACGTGAAAGAGGGTTGCCAGATCAATTCTGGCCTGCCACAGCCAGAGACGGCTGCGTAAGTACCTGATCAATTAAGCCGTACTCCTTCGCTTCCTCAGGGGACATAAAGAAGTCACGGTCGGTGTCGATCTCAATTCGATCCAGGGGCTGACCAGTATGGGCCGCCAGCAGCTCGTTGAGCTTGGACTTGTGATAGAGGATTTCCTTGGCCTGGATCTCGATATCCACCGCCTGCCCCTGGGCCCCACCCAGGGGTTGGTGAATCATGATCCGGGAGCTGGGCAGGGACAGACGCTTGCCCTTGGCCCCGCCGGAGAGCAGGAAGGCACCCATGCTGGCCGCCAGACCGAAACAGATGGTGACCACATCCGGCGCCACCTGGCACATGGTGTCGTAGATCGCCATCCCGGCGGTGACGGAGCCCCCCGGAGAATTGATGTAGAGCTGGATGTCCTTCTCAGGATCCTCAGCCTCGAGGAACAGCAGCTGGGCAACGATGGAGTCCGCCACCTGATCGTTGACGTCGCTGCCGAGGAAGATGATCCGCTCGCGCAGCAGCCGGGAGTAGATGTCGAAAGCCCGCTCACCACGCCCCGAGGACTCGACCACCGTGGGCACGATGCCCAGGGGCGCCATCGCCTGGAGCTGGGGACGGCGGGTGCTGCTCAGCTCGTAGGGGAAGCCGGAACCGGTGGAGGAGAGAGACAAGCGGGACTCCAGCATAGGGTCATTCAATCGGGGCGTCGGACGGCAGCCCGGACCGGGACAGCCACGCGCCCATTATGCCGTATCGCTCAAACGCAGCGGGGGCGCCGACTGCACGCCGACGCCCCCGCTGACAAACCGGGAATCAACCCGGGACCGGACTAGGCTTCCGTCTCGTCGGTCTTCTTCTTGCGGCTGGCCTTCTTCTTGGTCGGTTCCTCGGCGGCCGCTTCAGCCTCATCGGCGGCATCCGCCTTGCTGCCTTCGGGCACCAGGGTGATGGTGAAGCGATCGCCCAGCAGTTCGATCAGCTTCTCTTCAAGCAGCTCTTCCGCCACGATTTCGGTCAGGCGACCGCGATCAATCTGCTGGGGATTGGGGAAGTCCGCCAGCAGCTCCCGCACGCGGGCCTCAACGGCATCGTTCTCGATGTCGATGCCTTCCTGCTTGGCCAGTTCGCCCAGGGCGACGGTGCGGCGCAGGCGGGCGATCGCCTCGTCACGGGAGGTCTCACGGAAGGAGTCGATCAGCTCGCGGGTGAAGATCTTCTTGACGTCGACCCCCTGGTTGGACAGACGGGCAGCGGTCTCGTTGATGATCGCGCTGACTTCCTGCTGGATCAGGGTTTCCGGCAGGTCGACGTCGAGCTGCTCAGCCAGAGCGGTGAGGATCGCTTCCTTACGGTTGGCCTTGGTCTTGGACTCGGCTTCCTCGCGGAAGCGCTTCTCCAGGGTTTCCCGCAGCTCGGCAATGGTCTCGGTCTGGCCGCCGCTGGCTTCCTTGGCGAACTCGTCATCGAGGGCAGGCAGTTCGCGGGCCTTCAGTTCCTTCAGGGTGATGGTGAAGGTAGCTGCCTGACCGGCCACATCCTCGTTGCTGTAATCCTCAGGGAACTGAGCCTTGACGTCCTTGGTCTCGCCCACGCTCATGCCGACGATGCCGTCGACGAAGCCGGGGATGAAGCGCTCGGTCTCCAGATCGGTCTGGAAGTCGGTACCCTTGCCACCCTGGATCTCCTCACCGGTGGCGTCCACCACCCCGGCGAAGTCGATCACGGCCACATCACCCAGCTGGGCGGCACGACCTTCCACCGGCACCAGGGTCGCCATCTGCTTCTGGTAGTCAGCGAGCACGGTATCGACGCGGACTGCATCGAAGGTCACTTCCTCGGCTTCCACCTGAACCCCGGCGAGGGCCTTCAGGGCAGCTTCGGGCTGCACATCGACAGCGGCGGAGAAGGCAAGGGCCTCACCGGGGGTGAACTTCTCCAGCAGCACTTCGAACTCGCTGCGCAGATCGTAATTGCCGATAGCGGGGATGGATTCCTGCTTGACGGCGGCCTGAATGCCGTCGTTGATCAGGGCCTCGAGAGCATTCGCCTTCAGGGCGGTGGTGCCGACGCGCTGCACCAGCACCTGACGGGGCACCTTACCCTTCCGGAACCCGGGAATCCGCAGCTCACGCGCCAGGCGCTCGAGGGTGCGGTCGTAGGCCTGCTTGGACTGTTCAGCCGTGACTTCGATTTCCAGACCGACGCGACTGGCCGGCAGCTTTTCCTGGGTGACTTTCATTTCAGTTCGGAACGTAGGGCTTCTCGGAAAGGCGCGGCCTGCCCGGCGACTCATCCGAGGGGAACAGCCGGTCGCGGTACGCGCAAAATAGACGCAATTGTCAATCCTAGCGGATGGGCCGCTCCCGAGGCCAGATTCGGCTTTCCGCCCGTCCCGACGGCAACGGCAATGGGCTAGAATTCACTGACAAGTACGCCGCTGGCCAGGGTTCCCGGAATCCTCGACTGCACAACTTCTGCGCGAGAAGTTCAGCTGCCCCCGCCCGGTCGGCACCCCTGACGTCACCCTCCGTGCGTCCCGAGAGGACGGCGATCGCCTTCGGAGGCCACGACCATCAGGTCTGAGGTTTGTCTACATCTGAAACGTCACCAAGGAGCATTCAGTTTGACGAAGGGTTATCGGGTCGCCATCCTGGGGGCCACCGGCGCAGTCGGCACCGAGCTGCTGGAGCTGCTCGACCAGCGCAACTTTCCGCTGGAGGAACTGCGGCTGCTGGCCTCGCCCCGCTCCGCCGGGCAGACCATCCGCTTCCGGGGGCAGGATCTGACCATCGAAGCGGTGACGGCGGACTCCTTCAAGGGCATTGACATCGTGCTGGCCTCGGCCGGGGGCAGCACCTCCAAGGCCTGGGCCGAGGCGATCGTCAAGGCCGGAGCCGTGATGATCGACAACTCCAGCGCCTTCCGCATGGATCCGACCGTGCCCCTGGTGGTGCCCGAGGTTAACGCCGACGCCGCCAAGGATCACCCGGGCATCATCGCCAACCCGAACTGCACCACCATCCTGATGTCGGTGGCCCTCTGGCCGCTGCACCAGCGTCGACCGATCGACCGCATCGTCGTCTCCACCTACCAGTCCGCCAGCGGCGCCGGGGCTCGGGCCATGGAGGAAGTGAAGGTGCAGAGCGCCGCCATTCTGGCCGGTGAGGCCCCCCAGGCGGAGATTCTGCCCTATCCCCTGGCCTTCAACCTCTTCCCCCATAACTCCGCCATCGACCCCTCCTGCAATTACTGCGAGGAGGAGCTGAAGATGGTCAACGAGACCCGGAAGATCTTCGGTACCCAGAACCTGCGCATCAGTGCCACCTGCGTGCGGGTACCGGTGCTGCGGGCCCACTCCGAATCGATCAACGTCGAGTTCGCCGAGCCGTTTCCGGTGGATGAGGCCCGGGAGCTGATCGCCGCCGCCGCCGGGGTGGAAGTCCTCGAGGACTGGGGCCGCAACTACTTCCCGATGCCGATCGATGCCAGCGGCAAGGACGACGTGCTGGTGGGTCGCATCCGCCAGGACCTGTCGGAGCCGAACGCCCTGGAGCTCTGGCTCTGCGGCGACCAGATCCGCAAGGGAGCTGCTCTGAACGCCGTGCAGATCGCCGAGCTGCTGGTGGAACGCGGCTGGCTGAAGACCCCGGCGATCGCCGGTTAGGGGAGGACGCACCTTGGCTCGATTCGGACGCGTCATCACCGCCATGATCACGCCCTTCGGGGCGGACGGCAGCGTCAGCTACGCCGAGGCCGAGCGCCTGGCCAGCCATCTGGTGGCCCAGGGCAGCGACGGTCTGGTGGTCTGCGGCACCACCGGCGAATCCCCCACCCTCACCTGGGAGGAGGAGCACGAACTGTTCCGGGTGGTGAAACAGACGGTGGGCGATCGCGCCGCCGTGATCGCCGGGACCGGCTCCAACTGCACCCGCGAGGCGATCGCCGCCACCGAGAAGGCCGCCGCCCTCGGGCTGGACGGCTCCCTGCAGGTGGTGCCCTACTACAACAAGCCGCCCCAGGAGGGGCTGTACGAGCATTTTCGGGCGATCGCCGCGGCCTGTCCGTCGCTGCCGCTGATGCTCTACAACATCCCCGGTCGCACCGGCCAGAGCCTGGCGCCGGAAACCGTCGCCCGGCTGGCGGAGGTTCCCGGTATCGCCGCGATCAAGGCCGCCAGCGGCAGCGTCGAGGAGGTCAGCCAGCTGCGCCAGCTGGTACCCGACAGCTTCGACATCTACTCCGGCGATGACACCCTCACCCTGCCGATGCTCGCCGTCGGCGCCCAGGGCGTAGTCAGTGTGGCCAGCCACCTGGTCGGTCCCCAGCTGCAGCAGATGATCCAGGCCTTCGAAGCCGGTCGGGTACGCGAGGCCCAGACCATTCACCAGCAGCTCTACCCGCTGTTCAAGGCCCTGTTCGTCACCACCAACCCGATTCCGGTCAAGGCAGCCCTTGCCCTGCAGGGCTGGCAGGTCGGATCCCTGCGCCTGCCCCTCGTGCCCGCCAGTGACAGCGTCATCGAGCCCCTGCGTCAGCAGCTCCAGGCCCTGCACCTGATCTAGACGCCCTCCGTCTTCTCCACAACCGTCTGCGCTCCGTCTATCCCAACCCCCATTCATCGAGCTCCTATGGCAAAAGCACCCACCCCCGCCAAGCCGACCCTGAAGGTGATCCCCCTCGGCGGTCTGCACGAAATCGGCAAGAACACCTGCGTCTTCGAGTACGGCGATGAGATTCTGCTGCTCGACGCCGGTCTGGCCTTCCCCTCCGACGGCATGCACGGCGTCAACGTCGTCCTGCCGGACATGACCTACCTGCGGGAGAACCAGCACCGCATCAAGGGGATGATCGTCACCCACGGTCACGAGGACCACATCGGCGGCATCTCCTTCCACCTGCAGCAGATCGACATCCCGGTGATCTATGGCCCCCGCCTGGCCATGGCCCTGCTCAAGGGCAAGATGGAGGAAGCCGGGGTCGCCGGTCGCACCACGATCAAGACCGTCTCCCCCCGGGAAGTGGTGCGCATCGGCCAGAACTTCCTCGTCGAATTCATCCGCAACACCCACTCGATCGCCGATAGCTTCAGCGTCGCCATCCGCACCCCCGTCGGCGTGGTGGTCCACACCGGTGACTTCAAGTTCGACCACACTCCGGTGGACGGCGAATACTTCGACATCCAGAAGCTGGCGGAGTACGGCGAGCAGGGCGTGCTCTGCCTGATCAGCGACTCCACCAACGCCGAGCTGCCGGGCTTCACTCCCTCCGAACGCTCTGTCTTCCCGAACCTGGACCGGGCCTTCAGCCAGGCCAACGGCCGACTGATCGTCACCACCTTCGCCAGCTCGGTGCACCGGGTGAACATGATTCTGGAGCTGGCCCTGAAGCACCGCCGCAAGGTGGCAATGCTCGGGCGTTCGATGCTCAACGTTGTCGCCCACGCCCGCACCCTCGGCTACATCCACTGCCCGGACGACTTGTTCGTGCCCCTGAAGGAAGTCCGTAACATGCCGGACCGCGAGGTGCTGATCCTCAGCACCGGCAGCCAGGGCGAACCGCTGGCCGCCCTCACCCGCATCGCCCGCAGCGAACATCCCCAGGTGAAGATCCGCCCCGGCGACACCGTGGTCTTCTCGGCCAACCCGATTCCCGGCAACACCATCGCGGTGGTCAACACCATCGACCAGCTGATGATGCAGGGCGCCAACGTGGTCTACGGCAAGGGCGCCGGTATCCACGTCTCCGGCCACGGCAGCCAGGAAGACCAGAAGCTGATGATCGCCCTGACGCGGCCCAAGTTCTTCCTACCGGTGCACGGCGAGCACCGCATGCTGGTACAGCACAGCAAGACCGCCCAGAGCATGGGCATCTCCGCCGACAACATGGTGATCATCGACAACGGCGACGTGGTCGAACTGAGCCCCGACTTCATCCGCATCGCCGACAAGGTGAAGTCCGGCATCGAGCTGGTCGACACCTCCCGCACCGGTCTGGTGGATGACCGGGCGCTGAAGGAGCGCCAGCAGCTGGCCGAGGACGGCATGGTCAGCGTCGTCGCCCTGGTGGATCGCAAGGGCAAGCTGACGGCTCCGCCGTCGGTTAACCTGCGTGGCGTCGTCACCTCCGTGGACCGCAAGCGCGTGCAGCTCTGGGCCCAGAAGGAACTGGAGATCACCATCGACAACCGCTGGCCCGACTACTGCCGTCAGGTAGGCAACGGCCGTCAGGAAATCGACTGGGTCGGTCTGCAGACGGAGGTGGAGCTGGGCCTGCAGCGCCGCTTCAAGCGGGAGATCCAGTGCGTGCCGATGATGGTCGTCACCCTGCAGCCCGCGAGCAGCAGTGGCAGCGGCACCCCAGCCCCCACCAAGGAAAGCACCCCAGCTCCGGTCCCTGCCGAGAACAGTGCCCCGCGCATGCGCCGCCGCCGCTCCTCGGCTGCCGTGGCTGCTTCCTGAGCGAACCACGCCTAGGCTGAACGCGAAAGGGCCTCCCGATGGGAGGCCCTTTCGCGCATTCGGGAGTGTTCTGCTATTTACCCAGCAGCGCCACCACCCCGGCACCGCCGAGGTAGAGCCCGGTAACCGCCCCCGCCAGCAGGGACTGGGTGAGCGGATCAGTGGAGGGGGTGAGAACAGCCCCGGCGATCGCCGCGATCACCAGCACGTAGCGCCAGCCCGCCAGCATCTGCCGCGAGCTGACGATGCCCAGCCAGCCGAGAATCACCTGCACCACCGGCACCTGGAAGGCCAGCCCGACGCTGAACATCAGCAGCAGCACGAACTCGAAGTAGCGCTCGATCGACCAGAGCTGTTCGACCACATCGGCCCCGAAGCTGGCAAAGAACTGCAGCGCCGCCGGAATCAGGGTGGTGTAGGCGAAGGCCAGCCCGGCCACGAACAGCACACTGGAGCCGATCACTACCGGCCCGACAATGCGCCGCTCCCGCCGGGTCAGCCCCGGCAGCACGAACTGGGCAATCTGCAGCAGAATCACCGGACTGGCCAGAAGGATGCCGCTGTAGGCCGCGACCTTCAGGGAGACAAAGAAGAACTCACCGGGAGACAGCTGCAGGAAGCGGATATCCTTGGCCGGGCGCTCCAGAAACTGCACCAGGGGCTTGACCGTCAGGAAACAGCCGACCATGGCCACGGCCACGGCCCCCAGAGCGATGAAGATGCGCGTCCGCAGCTCGTCCAGGTGGTCGAGCAGGGACATCTCCACCTCGTCAGGGAAGTCATCCTCGGGGTCGGTGGACTCGTCGTCGTCCGTCTCGGGCTCCTCGGGGTCGAGCTCGGCCACCACAGCGCGCGCCGGTTCCTCCTCCACCGCCGTACTGCGGGGCCGATAGAGTTGCGGCTGGGGCAACGGCGCTTCAGGCGTTTCCTCGGCGGTCACCGCAGGCTCGTGCTCGGGCATCTCAGTCATGGCGGGCGGGGCAGCGGACTCTGACTAGCTTACCGACCGAACCTCACCTGCCGGAGCGATCGCCCGTTCCGCTCCCCGTTGGGGCTGGGCCCAGATCACCTGCTCCTGACGGTAGACCACCATACCCGGCTTGGCCCCCCGGGGCTTGAACACCAGCCGCGGCTCGGTCCAGATCACCGGCACCTGCTCGCTGCCCCGGCCCCGACTGAACCAGGCCGCCAGATCCGCCGCCGCCTGCAGGGCCTCATCGCTCAGTTCCTGGCCGGGCTGACGCCGCAACAGCACGTGGCTGCCCGCGATTTCCTGGGTGTGGAACCAGAGGTCGTAGTCCGTGGCTACCCGGAAGGTGAGCTGGTCGTTCTGGCGGTTGTTGCGCCCCACCCAGATCTCGCCACCGCCGGGGGCCGGGAAGCGTAGGAAGTCCGTGGCCGAGTCTTCGCCGGAGCGTCGCTGGCGGTAGTCGGGCACCGGCATGTAGCCCTGCTGCTGCAGTTCCTCCTGGATCTCCTGGAGCGCCAGCAGATCCGCCGCCCCATCACAACGGGTCAGGGCCGCGATCGCCGCCTCCACCTGACGCAGGTAGTCCCGCTCGGCGACCGCCGCCGCCAGCAGCGGCTCCACCGCCTCGCGGGTGCGCTTCAGCTTCTGGTGGCGCTTGTAAAGCGCCTGGGCGTTCTGGACAGCCGACTTCTCCGGAGCCAGAGCAATCCGGCAGGGCTGCTCCGTCTCGAAATCCGTCAGCACCAGTTCCGTCAGCCCCGGCTGCCAGTCCTGGAGGTGGGCCATCAGCAGGTCCGCCCGGCGGCGATAGTCATCGGCTCCATCGGACTGCTGCAGCCGCTGCTCGAAGTCGCGGCACTTCTGCTCCAGCTTGCCCAGCAGCCCCTTCAGCTTCTGGAGCATCTGCTGGCGCAGCTGCTGGAAGCGCTGGGCGCGGGTCTGGTCGCCGTAGTAGCCGTTGAGCAGGTCGTTCACCTGTCTCTTA
>CAWUMD010000097.1:0-9153 GCA_963923365.1 uncultured bacterium | reverse complement strand
ACCTCATCTCCACCGTCGGCGATCCGGAACGCACTTCCCTACCGGGCGGGTCGCCAGTAACCGACGCAGATCTGCCAGCACTGATCCGTAGGCCGTCAGCAGGCCGGGATCGGTAAACAGGGTCCGCAGCAGGCGGCAGATTTCATAGAGCAGCACCAGGGGCAGATCCGGTGCCAGTGCCCACCAGCATTCATTGCGCAGCAGCAGACGATAGCGGTTGCCGTAGGCTGCCCGGCGAATCTGCAGGGGCTTAGTACGGGCATGCCCCCGGTAATGCCAGGCCACCGCCGTCGGCACGTACCAGCAGGACCAGCCCCAGTGCCAGCAGCGCCAGTTCAGATCCACATCCTCAGAGTAGGCAAAGAAGGCCTCATCGAGCACCTGTGCTCCCGGCAGCGCAATGTCGAGCAGGCACTGCCGTCGGTAGAGAGCCGCCGCCGCCGAAAAGCTGAATACCGGCTCCGTCCGGTCGTACTGGCCCCGATCCGGTTGCCCGGCCCCCCGGTCGAATACCTGCCGCAGGCGGTTGAGGCAATGACCGGCACTATCAATCCGCGGCGGGGAGCAGTTCCGGCTCTCCGCCCACAGCAGTTTGCCTGTGACCCCGGCACAATCCGGCGTTGCGATCAGGAAGTCCACCAGGGTCGTCAGATAGTCCGGTTCCGGGATGGCATCGGCGTTCAGCAGGAGCACGTAGGCACCCGTCGCTCGGCGGATGCCCTGATTATTGGCGCGGCAGAACCCGACATTCTCCCGGTTCCGCACCAGGGCAGCCTGGGGGAAGGCCGCCAGCACCCGAGCCACCGACTCATCTGCTGAGCCGTTGTCCACACAGATCAGCTCCCAATCCGGGTAGGACTGGAGCGCCAGTGCCGGCAGTAGTTCCTGCAGATAGGTGGCACTGTTCCAGGTCACCAGCACCACAGACACCCGCCCCCCGGTCTGCCCCATCAGCGCACCTGGCGAACACTATCGACCTGTTTGGTGAACAGATCAGTCAGAAGGGTAATCACAGGCCGTTCGCGCTGGCGGATATTGACGCTCACGGACATCCCGGACTGGAGCGGAATGGTCTTGCCATTGACGAACATCGCCTGGCGGCTGAGCTCCACCGTCGCCGGGAAGCGGAAAAACCGGAACGTCTCATCCGGCGGCAGGGCATCCTGCCCGAGGGACTTCAGTACTCCGGGGATGCTGCCGAACTCGCTGGCCGGGAAGGAATCAACCCGGACTTCGGCCTGCTGCCCCATCTTCAGGAAGCCGATGTCCTTATTGGTGACGAACACCTTGGCCACCAGACTGTTGGCCGGCACGATTTTCAGCAGTGGCTCAGTGGCACTGCTGACAGACCCCGGCCGGGCCTTGAGGTCAAAGACCGTTCCTGCCACCGGCGCATGCAGATCCTTGTACTGGGCCGCCAGCTGAGCCGCTGCCAGACGCTGGCGCACGTCCGCCAGCTGCTTGCGGTTGTTGTCGATTCGGGTGCGCAGATCAGCCCCGGTGACCGAGGCGGTGTTAGCCGCTCGGGCCTGGGCCTGCTCGATCAGAATACGCAGCCGCTTATCCTCTTCCTCGAAGCTCTCCACCTCGGACTGCAGCTGCGCCACCCGATCCCGCTGCTGCAGGTACTGAATCCGGGAATAACCGCCGATGCGAGTCAGGGACTCCAGGTTGGTCAGAATTCCCTGGTTCACCTCCAGGGTGACCCTACGTTGTGCCAGACGAATCCGGTTCTGGTTCAGCTGCTTGCTCAGCTGAGCCACCTCCAGGCTGGCTGCCTCCACGCGGCTCTTGAACTCCTCCTGCTGCGCCGTCAGCCGCTGCTGCTGATTGGCATTCAGCCCCTGGCGATTGGCTTCGCCCAGCTGCGCCTGGAAGAGGCGAGTCTCCGTTTCCAGGGAGGTCCGGATCTGACCGAGGGAGACAATCTGGCTCTCGGCATCACGGGTATCGAATTCCACCAGCAACTGCCCCTGGGCAACAGCTTCCCCTTCCCGCACCAGCACCCGCGACACCACCCCACCGAGGGGGGCCTGCACTGCGCGTACCCCTCCTGAGGGTTCCAGCTTGCCCTGGACGGAGATGGTCTGGTCGACCCGGGCCAGGAGTGCCCAGGCCAGACCGGAGCTGGTCGCCAGAATGATGCCCCAGATCAGGGCTCCGGACCAGGTGCCGGATTGGCGCAGCAGGGTCGGTCGGTCAAAGGGTTTGCCCTTGGGAATCAGAGACCGGGAGTTCGGTTCGGGCGTAGTCTGCATGGTCCTAGTCCTCGATCAGGCTGTCCTGCTGCTGGTAGAGGGCACTGTAGAGGCCCCGCAGCGCCATCAGTTCGTCGTGGGTGCCCTGCTCGACCAGGCGGCCACTGTCCATCATCAGAATCCGATCGGCATGGCGAATGGTACTGAGACGGTGGGTAATGAAGAAAACGGTTCGGCCCTGACAGTGCCGGAACAGATTCAGGCAGACCTGGCGCTCAGTGCGGTAATCGAGGGCACTGGTCGCCTCATCGAGAATCAGCAACCGCGGATCCTGAAGAATCGCCCGGGCGATCGCAATCCGTTGCCGCTGGCCACCGGACAGGCCCGCCCCCCGCTCACCCACCCGGGTGTTGTACCCCTGGGGCAGGTCCATGATGAAATCGTGGGCACAGGCCACCTTAGCCGCTTCGATGATCTCATCGGTGGTGGCATCGGCCCGGGTGAGAGCAATATTCTCCTGGATGCTGCCGTCGAACAGCAGGCTGTCCTGGGGCACAATCCCGACCTGACGGCGGATCGAGTAGAGCTCCACCTTGGCAATGTCGTACTGGTCGATCAGGATCTTGCCGGAAAGCGGCTGGTAGAGCCGGGGCAGCAGCTTCATGGCGGTACTCTTGCCGGAGCCACTCTGACCGACAATGCCGACGAAGGTCCCAACCGGGATATGGAAGCTGACATTATCCAGTTGCAGCGGCCCTTCCTTGGCAAAGCGGAAGCAGACGGACTGGAACTCCACCTCCCCCTGCAGAGCCGGTAGGGGAATGTTGGTGCGATCGCTGAGGTCCGACTCCTCAGCGGTATCGACGATGTCGCCCAGGCGCTCAACGGAGAGGGCCACCTCCTGGAAGTTCTGCCAGACCGAGGCCAGCCGCAGCACCGGCCCGGTGACGTAGCCGGCAATGATCCGGAAAGCAATCAGACCGCCGATGGTCAGCTCACCCTTGAGAACCAGGAACGCTCCGACCCAGAGCAGCAGCAGCCCGGAGAGGTCATTGAGGAAGCTACTGGTGGACCCGGCGGTGGTGGCAATCAGGATGGTCTTGAAGCCCTCCCCGACAAAGCGGGAGTAGCGATCCTGCCACTTCCAGCGAACCTGCTGCTCGGCATTCTGGGCCTTGATCGTTTGAATTCCCCCCAGAGACTCCACCAGGTGGGACTGGTTGGCGGCATAGGACTCAGCCCGCGAGCGCAGCTGGGTCTTCATCAGCGGCGCCGCAAGCAGGGTCACCCCCAGGAAGAGGGGGATGGTTGCCAGGGTCACCACCGACAGCAGCGGGCTGTAGGTGAACATCACGAAGATGTAGATGATCGAGAACGCCGAATCCAGCAGCACGGTCAGGGCCGTACCGGTGAGGAAGTTCCGGATGTTCTCCAGCTCCTGGATCCGGGTGGAAATTTCCCCCACCGGTCGTCGGTCGAAATAATCGAGGGGCAGACGCAGCAGCTTATCGATGATCCGGCTGCCCAGGGAGAGGTCGATGCGATTGGTCGTATCGACGAAGACGTAGGTGCGAAGACTGGTGAGAACCGCCTGGAAGAGGCTGACAATCAGCAGCAGAATGCCGAGAACATTCAGGGTATCGAAACTGTTCTGGGCGATCACCTTGTCGATAATCTGCTGAATGATCAGCGGATTGGCCAGGGCAAACAGCTGGATGAATACCGACGCCGCCAGCACCTCGATCAGCTGACGCCGGTAGCGGCTGATGTAGGGCAGGAACCAACGCAGGCCAAAGACTTTGCGTCCACTGGCTGGCAGCCGCTCGAGGGTGATCAGCTCCACCCCCTGTTCGGTGGCCTCCAGATCGCCGTAGCCCCACTCCAGCCAGCCGAACTCAGGATGGGAGACACGCAGGGAGGTGGCATCCACCTCCCAGATCAGCACCGGCTGCTCCCCATCGACGATCATCGCGGGCAGGGGCAGCCGTTGGAACTTCTCCAGCGGCAGAATAATGCGCTGGGCCTTGAGCCCCAGAAAGTCGCTGACCGCCGCTCCGAAAGCAAGGCTGAAGACCGCCCGCTCCTGGTGCTGGGCGATCACCCGCTTGAGGATGTCGCGACGATAGGGCAGCTCGAAGTAGTCGGCCAGGGTCTCGAAACAGGCCAGCGGGCCATCCACCGGCCCCGCCCCCAGCTTCAGCTTCGGCAGCACCGATTGCGTACGTCGCACCCGCTGGTAGGTGGAGAAATCCGGTTGGGTGTAATCCGGAAGGACAATCGCGGTTGGTGCGTTGGCGTCATGCCCGGTCGGTAGCACGGTCTGGAGGTGGCTGGCCTGAAGCACCTCCGTCGGCAGGCCGATCAGCCTCAGCCAGTAGGCTGCAGGCGGTTCCGCCAGCACCCGCATGAGTTCCTCCGGAGTCAGGGGCTGACCCAGCTGACCACCGTAGACCTCAGCATTGCTGCAGAACCACTGCAGATCCGAATTGAGGCTGGCCTGGTCGGGATGATCGCCCCCCAGGCGCAGGGTACGCAGTTGAGCCGACTGCTGCAGCCGTGCCAGCCGCTGACCGAGGCTCTGGCCATAGTCGGGAATATCCGCCAGCTGGTGGTGGAAGCAGTAGAACAGCTCCGCCAGGGGCAGCTGGGTACTCAGGGCCGTAGTCAGGAATGGCTGCTGTTCCAGCAACTGTTCAAAGGCCGCCTGGGGCACCGCCAGGGTAACCGCCTCGGTGGCAGCCCGCACCGTCTCACAGGGCTGCTGGCCCAGCAGACCCAGCCAACCGACGGTCTGACCGGGAGACAAGCGCTCCAGACTGAGGGGCACCGACCGCTGATAGTCGAACCCCATACAGCGCAGCTGGCCAACCAGAAGAATCTCCACCGCCGTGGGCATGGCATCGGATCGCAGCACCTGCTGTCCGATCCGGTAGCGGCGCAGCTCGCCCTGGTCCAGCAGAGACTGGCGCTGGGTCTCACCGAGGTCGGACCAGGGTGCCAGACTCGCCAGGGTCCGGCCGGGATCTTGGGTCAGGGGCATGGGTCAGGATTCAGCCTTGGGGAGCAGTCAGATCAAGCGGATCGGGCACATCACCGCGGAACATCTGCTCCACCCGTTCCTGGATCCACTGCTCATAGAGTTGATCGATCATACGCTGCTCCATCCCCTCATCCCAGGTCACGGGGTGCAACTGCAGTAACTGGATCAGATGCTGAGTACTGCCGATCGGCACAGGTCGGCTCAGCTGTTCCGGCTGCAGACTACGCAGCACCTGGGCCAGCTGGGGATGAAGCTGCTGCAGGGGCTGGGGCGAAAAGTAGCCCGCCTGCTCCCGTTCCGGTCCTTCGCCGAACTCCCGGGCCAGGTCCTCCATCGTCGCTTCGCCGTGCTGGTGCCGCAGGAAGAGTTCCTCGGCCAGTTCCGCAGACCCGACCCGAAGCAGCCGGAAGGACACCTGTTCCAGTTCCGCCTTCACTGCCAGGAAACGACTGCGGGCCCGGGCCGCAAACAACTGTCGGATGGCCTGCTGCAGCCGCTCAGGCAGGGTGGCCCGCACCGTCAGGTCTGTCAGGGTCAGGTGTTCCGCCGCCAGCCAGGTCTGCAGAGCCGCCTCATCCGTCACACCCCGTTCCTGCAGGTAGGCCCTCACCCGGGCCTGCTCCTGCTCTGGGGCCAAGCTGATCCGGCTGGCCAGATCCAGTTCAATCCACTGCCGCAACAGTGGGCGGGCGAGGCCCTGCTGCTGCACCAGCTGCTGCAGACCAGCAAGCCCCAGGGGCCAGTGACCGAGACGGAAGGTGGTGGCGGCGTCGGCAGCACTCATGAATGACAGATCGTCCGTTTCGGGGGTCGAGGCAGGACCCATCCTAGCGGTTCGAGGTCGCCAGCGGAGCCTCGGGGCTCACCCCAGCACCGCCTGCAGATCCCGGGTCACCGCCGCCAGGATAGCGGCCCAGTCACCGGGACGGGGCTGGCGGTAGAGACGCATGGAAGGGTACCAGGGGCTGTCGCGGCGCTCGGTCAGCCAGCGCCAGTCGGCATTGAAGGGCAGCAGCACCCAGGTCGGCTTGCCCATGGCCCCGGCCAGGTGGGCCACAGCGGTGTCCACCGTGATCACCAGATCCAGCTGGGCGATGACGGCGGCGGTGTCGGCAAAGCTGGTCAGGGCCGGCGCAGGGTCGAACAGGTTCGGTTCGCTCCGGAAGGGCTCCAGCTGCGGGGCATCCTCGCCCACCTGCAGACTGACCAGGCAGAGGTCCTCCGCCCGACAGGCGGGCAGGAGCGGTTCGAGCAACGTCGCGGCCACCATCGACTTATCGGCGTAGAGGTCGCGGTTCTCGCGGCCACTGGCCCAGCAGACCCCGACCCGCAGCAGCGGCGGCAGGTCCAACTGGGGCCCTTTGAACGGCGGACGCAGGTAGTTGCCCGGCAGCGGAATGGTCGCCAGTTCTGTCGCGAACAGGCTCGGCAGCGTCATCAGCGGCAGGTGGCAGCTGAACTCACGAATGCGCGGGTCGCCATCGGCCAGCAGCCGCTCGGAGGGCAGGTCGAAGCCCTCGCGGAACAGGGGCAGCAGAAGCGGTCGGGTGGCGAACCAGACCTCATGCCCCAGCTGCTGCAGCCAGATCAGGTAACGGCTGAACTGGAGAATGTCGCCGAAGCCCTGCTCGGACCAGATCAGCAGCGGCCCCTGGCCGGGGCGGGGCAGGGCCGAGGCGATCGGTGTACCGACCGGATTGGGGGCCTTGCCGGGAATCGGCAGCCGGGCATCGTAGGCGGCGAAGCCCCGGCGCAGATCACCCTCACTCAGGTAGCAGAGAGAGAGATTGAACAGGGCCTCGTGGTGGTCCGAGAGCAGGGCCAGGCTGTGACGCACCGCCTGCTCATGGGGCGTTGCCGGGCGGGGCAGGGGAGCAAAGCTGCCCTTGCGATCAAGCGCTTTATGCACCCAGGTGCGGGCCTCGGCGAAGCGGTTCAGCCCCATCAGGGTTGTGGCCAGGTTCTGGCAGATTTCCGGATTGTCGGGGTCCAGCTGATGGGCCCGCTCCAGGTGGGGCAGGGCCTCCTCACCCCGGTGCAGATCCCGCAGGGTGCTGCCGAGGTTGTGGTGGGTCTCGGAATGGTCCGGGCGCAGGGCCAGGGCCTGCCGGTAGGCCGACACCGCAGCACCGTAGTCCTCCAACTCCCGCAGGGCATTGCCGAGGTTGTAATGGAGATCCGCCACAGCAGGGAAACGCTGGATTCCCTGGCGGAAGCAGTCAATGGCCGGAACCAACTGCCCGGTCTTCTTGAGCAGCACTGCATAGAGGTTCAGGTAGGCCGGATTCTCTGGCTGGTGACGCCAGACCGCCTCGGCATCCGCCAGGGCCTCAGCGTACCGCTGACGGTGGAAGCGGGCCAGGGAGCGCCAGTGGCGAGCCACCAGCTGCTGTTCAGGAGAGGACTCCCAGGGGCTCAGATCCACGCCGGCCAGCGCCGACCAGTCCTGGGCTGCCACCCATGCCTGCAGCGGGTCGAGCGAGGGGGAAGCGGGGGACGACGACAGAGTCACGAGAGCAGCGGGTAGGGGTAGGCGCAACTATATAATTTCCGGGCAACGCATCGGGTCGGGCATGGCAAAGCGCAAGGGTCAGAAAACACGCGTCGAGCTGCCGCAGTTCCGTCAGCCGGGTCAGCCGGACCACCTGCAGCAGGCCGTGATCGCCCACCAGGCCGGTCAGCTGGAACAAGCCGTTGCCCATTATGAAATGTTCCTGCAGCAGCAGCCCAACCACGTCGATGCCCTGCGCAATCTGGGAGCTGCCTACCGGGCCCTGCAGCGCTACGACGATGCCCTGACCGTGCTGCTTCAGGCCCGGGACCTGGCCCCCGCGGATCCGGGTGTGCTCAATAACCTCGGCAATGCCTACCGCTCCCTGGAGCGGCCCCAGGAATCGCTGGAGACCCTGCTCCAGGCCCTGGAACTGGACCCGGAGGCCAGCAATACCCGCTTCAACCTGGCGATCACCTGCAACCGCCTGGAACAGTACGAGGAGGCCCGAGCCTACCTGGAGCCGCTGGTCCAGGCGGCCCCCCAGGAGGCCGGGTACTGGCTGGAACTAGGTAACGCCGCCATTGGCCTAGAGGACCACCCGGCCGCCCGGCACTGCTACCAGCGCTGCCTGGCGCTGAAGCCGGATGAAATCAATGCCCTAGCCAACTGGGGTGCCGTGGAACATCGGGAGGGCAACATCGAGCAGGCCCTGACCCTGTTCCAGAAGGGCGAGGCCCTGGGGGGCAATGAAGGCCTTTACACCAATTACTCCCTGCTGCTGCGGGACCTGAACCGGAATCCGGAAGCGGAGACAATGATCCGTCGCAGCCTGGAACTGCGGCCGGACTTCCCCGAAGGCCTGAACAACCTCGGAGTCTCCCTGCGCAGCCGCGGTCATCTGAACGAAGCCGTCGAAGCATTACAGCGGGCTGTGGAGCTGCGGCCGGACTACGCCAGTGCTCATGCCAACCTTGGGTCGGCCCTGAAGGAACAGTGCCGATTCGAGGAAGCCCTGAGCTGTTTCCGGCGGGCCATGGATCTGGATCCGAAGGCGGAAGTGGCCCACTCCAATCTGCTGTTCGCCCTCTCCGGCTATGCTCTGGCGGACGGCGAAACCATTCTGGCCGAGGCCCGGCGCTGGTTCGAGCGCCACGGTCAGCACGATTACGACCGCTACCGGGATCGGATGGTCGACTGGGACCCGCACCGAAAACTGCGGATCGGCTACATCTCCCCCGACTTCTGTCGCCATCCGGTGGCCTACTTCATGGAGCCGCTGCTGCGCCACCACGACCGCAACCAGGTGGATATCTACTGCTACAGCAATGTCAAGTGCGAGGACGACGCCAGCCAGCGTCTGAAGACCCTCGCCGACCACTGGCGACCGATTGCCTACCTTAAGGATGACGCCATCCTCCATC
>CAWUMD010000096.1:0-9174 GCA_963923365.1 uncultured bacterium | reverse complement strand
TTCCAGGCCGGTGCCTTCGGACCGGTCTGGTCCCATCGCAGCAGCGATGCGGACTGGCTGGCCCGGCTGGGCCGCTGAGCCTAATCGAGGTCGAAGAGGAAGTACTCACCGCCGTCTCCGGCCGTACTGTAGTCGCGGTCGGTGTGCTGGCAGACAACCCGGTCGACGATCTCCCAGATGGCGCCGCTGGTTTCGTCGTGGCCGTTCAGCCACTCGATCACGTCCTCGGTCGTCACCTCGTCATCCCAGTCGAGGGTGGCCCGGGCGGCGATGTCGGCGTAGCGGATCCGCAGTTGAGTGGCCATGGGAAGAGGCGAACGACAGCAGATTTAAGCTTCCCATAGCGGCAGGATTGGCAGTCGTCCGCTACCATCGGCCCAATTCTCCGGTGAGGGTCTACCGATGGACCTGCCCCGCATTGCCCGTGAGACCAGCCAGATGCTGGTTAACTACCTGAGCTATCAGGCCTTGCTGACGGTACTCGATCAGCTGGCTGAGACCAATCCCCCGGCGGCCCTGCAGCTGCGTCAGTTTGCGGCAAGTCAGAACCTGCAGGAGAGCGATCGCCTTGTTGAGGCGCTGATGGCGGCCGATCCGGATATGGCCCTGCGCCTGATGACGGTACGCGAACACCTGGCGGAGGCGTTGCTCGACTATCTGCCCCAGATGGTGCTGGCCCGGGTGCAGGATGCCAATCTTGAGCAGCGCCGTCGGCTGCTGGAACGGCTGACCCAGGGCGGCTGATCTGCGACCATAGGGCGGTTAACAGCTCCACCCCTGCCCATGCCGTCCCCGCTGGTCCGTGTCCCGTCGGAAATCGCCCCCCTTGTGCAACAGCTCTGTAAACAGTTCCGCCAGGGCCAGACCGATGCGGTGGCGGCGGGCCTGGCAGCCCTGCTGGCTGATTTGGAGGGCAAACCCGCCAGTCGCCGCACCGGCGGCCGGGCGGCGGCACCGGCCACCACCGAGCCCAGACTGCAGGAGCGGCTCGAGTCTCTGGAGCGGCGGCTGGCGGCCCTGGAATCCCCGGACAGCGGCCCGCGCAGCGGGGTGATTCCGCTGGCGGCCGGGGGGGAAGACAGTCCCCGCTTTGACCTCACCCAGTTGCGGCAGGTGCCGGAAACCCCGGGGGAAACCCTGGGCGAGGATGCTCTGGCCCGACGGCTGGGCCTGCCCCGCTCGGAACTGCGGCGGTTGCGCGAGGCCGGTTACCGGCACCTGGAGGATGGCGATCGCACTGCCACCTACCTGGGCCGTAAAGGGCGGGGAGCCGCCCACCTCTGGTGCCTGATCAGCCCTGCCCACGGCTGAACCACCGGCAGCCGGACCGGGTGGTTCACCCCAGGTACAGCTCCGCCTCCAGCACATCTTCGGTGTGGCGGACCGTGAAGCCGACCTCCTCACAGAGGTGCCGCATGCGCTGGTTCTCGGGCAGGATGATGGCGAACAGGCGTTGCAGTCCTTCCTGGCGCGCCACCTGCACCAGTCGCTGCACCATCTCGTGCCCGAGGCCGTGATTCTGCCAGGGATCGGCCACCAGCAGTGACAGTTCTGCCTCCGGTCGTCCGTGCAGCTGGCGCCAGCGCCCGACGGAGCGCAGCTGGCCCTGGGCATCTTCGGCCACCAGCGCCATCTCCCGGTCGTAGTCGATGAAGCAGATGCGGGTCAGACGGTCGTGGCGGATGCGCTGGCTGAGCTTGAGCAGGTGAGCGTAGCGGAAGTAGACGGTCTCCTCCGACAGCTGTTCGTGGAAGGTGACTACGGCGGGTTCGTCCTCGGGGCGGATCGGCCGGATGGTCAGGGGTTCGCCGTCCTGCTCCCAGGTCCATTGGTAGTGGCTGGGGTAGGGGCGGATGGCGGGCCGGGGCAGGCGGCAGACCTCGCCCCCGGCGGACTGCAGCACCACCCGGGCATCGAGGGCCAGCAGCCCGTCGCCGGGTTGGGCCAGGAGCGGGTTGATCTCGATCTCGCGGATCAGAGGCTGCTCCAGCACCAGCTGACTGAAGCGCACCAGCAGGGATTCCAGACCGGCCAGATCGACGGCGGATCGACCGCGAACCCCCTGCAGCGCGGTCCAGATGCGGGTGCGCTCCATCAGCCGCCGGGCCAGGGTGCGGTTGAGGGGGGGCAGGCCGAGGGCGCGATCGCGGTAGACCTCCACCAGCTGACCGCCGCTGCCGAACAGCAGCACCGGTCCGAACTGGGGGTCCAGACTGCTGCCGATGATCAGTTCGTAGCCGTCGAGGGACACCATCGGCTGCACGGTCACCCCGAGGAAGTCGGCCGGGCCCACCGCGGCAGCAATGGCCCTATAGGCGGCACGCACCGCGGCCTCGTCCGCCAGATTCAGCTGCACACCGCCAACGTCGGTCTTGTGGGTGATGGTGGTGCTGTGCAGTTTCAGCACCACCGGGTAGCCGATGTCGCGGGCGATCGACACCGCCTGGTCCGGGTCCGTGGCCAGCCGGGTCGGCACCGTGGGGATGCCGTAGGCCGCCAGCAGCTGTTTCGACTCCAGTTCCGTCAGCAGACTGCGCCCGTCGGCTTCGATCCGCTGCAGCAGGGCTTCGGCTCCGGCCCGGTCCAGCCCCTCCTCCTCCACCATGGCCGGGGTTTCGTAGAGGCTGGTGAGGCGATCGCTGTACTGCCACATCAGGTTGAAGATGTGGGCGGCGGTGTCGGGGTAGCGGAAGGTGAAGATGCCCGCCTCATTGAGAATTGCTTCGGCCTCGCGCACGGCGGTGCCCCCCATCCAGCTGGCCAGCACCGGCTTGCGGCTGCTGGCGGTCTGGTCACTGAGCTGGCGGGCGATCGCCGTCGGGTCGGTCATCGCCTGGGGTGTGAGAATCACCAGCAGACCGTCGCTGTCCGGCTCCCGGGCGGCGATCTCCAGGGACTGGGCATAGCGCACCGGGTCTGCATCGCCGAGGATGTCGATCGGGTTGGCGTGGCTCCAGTGGGGCGGCAGAATCGGGTCGAGGTCGGCCCGGGTGCGATCGCCCAGGGGAGCCAGCTCGCCGCCACCGCGGATCAGGGCATCGGTGGCCAGCACCCCCGGACCGCCCGCGTTGGTGAGAATGGTCAGCCGCTTACCGCGGGGGCGGGGCTGCTTGGCTAGTAGATCCGCCATGTTGAACAGGTCGAGGATGGAATCGACCCGCAGCACTCCGCAGCGGCGGAAGGCGGCATCGAGCACCTCGTCGCTGCCGGTCATGGCGCCGGTGTGACTGGCAGCGGCCTGGGCCGCCGCCTCGGTACGTCCGGCCTTGATCACCACGATCGGCTTGGTCAGAGCCACCTCCCGAGCCGCCGAGAGAAAGCCCCGGGCATCGCCGATCGATTCCATGTAGATGACGATGCTGCGGGTGTTGGGATCATCGCCGAGGTAGTCGATCAGGTCGCCCCAGGAGACATCGAGCATCGAGCCCAGGGAGAGGAAGGCACTGAAGCCGAACTTCTCCCGCAGGCTCCAGTCGAGGATCGAGGTGCAGAGGGCGCCGCTCTGGCTGATGAAGCCGACGTTGCCCGGGCGGGCCATGGTGGCGGCGAAGGTGGCGTTCATGCCGACGATCGGGTTCATCACCCCCAGACAGTTGGGACCGATGATCCGCATGCGGCCGCGGGCGATCGCCCGGATTTCCTCCTCCAGCTGCAGGCCGGGGGCCCCGATTTCCTTGAATCCGGCGGAGATGATGATCGCCCCCGGCACCCCCGTCTCGACACAGTCGCGCACCACCTGGGGCACGGTGGTGGCCGGGGTGGCAATCACCGCCAGGTCCACCGGTTCGGGCAGGTCACGCAGACTGGGGTAGGCCTTGATGCCGAGGACGCTGGAGCGGCGCGGGTTAACCGGGAAGACGGTGCCGCCGAAGGGGGAGCTGATCAGATTCCAGAGCAGCGTACGGCCGACACTGCCCAGGCTTTCGCTGGCGCCGACCACCGCCACCCGCCGGGGCCGGAAGATCGGGTCGAGGCTCTGGCCCCGCTCGGCGAACAGATTGTGACTGGGGTCGATGCGATCCGTCGGGGAAGTCACCATGGGGCCTTACGGGAGCACAGCAGCGGGTGGGCAGAGCAACCCAGCCTGATCCTTAGAAGCTGCAGGATACTCAGGGCCAATCCTTAAGTCCACCTTCGGTTTTCGGGGCTGGCTCAGGTCTCTGGCGTATGAAAGGCACAGTTGTCCGCTGCTGTGACCATGGCTGTTGCCAGCTCTCCCCGCAACTGTCCGACCGACCAGCGCTACCGGCGTCTGGATCTGGCCCTGAAGCGCAACGGCTACCAGCCGGATGCCCTGATCGAGATTCTGCACGAGGCCCAGGACCTGTTCGGGTTTCTGGAGCCGGAAGTGCTCACCTACGTCGCGCAATCTCTCAAGCAACCTCTGAGCCGGGTCTATGGGGTGGCGACCTTCTACCACCTGTTCCGCCTCAAGCCGAACGGGCGGCACACCTGTAGCGTCTGCCTGGGCACCGCCTGCTACGTCAAGGGCTCCCAGGCATTGCTCGACCGGATGTCCGCCGAGCTGGGGGTGAAGGATGGACAGACCAGTGCCGATGGCCTGGTGTCCCTCAGTACTGTGCGGTGTATCGGTGCCTGTGGCATTGCCCCGGCGGTGGTCTACGACGGCGAGATCGCCGGACGTCAGGATGAGGCCCAGCTGATCGCCCACCTGCAGCAGTGGCGGGAGGCGACCGATGGATTGGGTTGATCTCGAGCAGATCAGCGGCGCCGAGCGGGCCGCCGCCAAACCCCGGCGGTTGCGCTGCTGCACGGCCACCGGCTGCCGGGCCGCGGGCGCGGAGGCCGTGCTCGAGTCCCTGCAGCGGGCGGCTACGGATCTCGCGGACCTGGAGGTGGTCGGTGTCGGTTGCCTGGGGCTCTGCTGCCAGGGCCCGCTGGTGCAGGCGGACCCGGGCGATCGCCTCTACGCCGGGGTGGCCGCTGACCAGGCCGACGCTCTGCTGGCGGACCTGGAGCAGCCGGACCCGCAGCTGCCCACCCTCGACCCGCAGCACCCCTTCTTCAGCCAGCAGCTGAAGATCGTCAACCGCCACAGCGGCCTCGTCGACCCGGAGCGGATCGAGAGCTACATCGCCCTGGGGGGCTATCGGGCCCTCTACCGCAGTCTGTTCGAGTTCAGTCCCGAGCAGGTGGTGGCGGAAATCCAGACCAGCGGCCTGCGCGGCCGGGGCGGTGGGGGCTACTCCACCGGCCTCAAGTGGGCGACAGTGGCCAAGGCGAAGGGCGATCGCAAGTTCGTGGTCTGCAACGGTGATGAGGGCGACCCCGGTGCCTTCATGGACCGCAGTGTGCTCGAGAGCGACCCTCACCAGGTGATCGAGGGGATGGCGATCGCCGCCTACGCCGTCGGGGCCACGGCCGGTTTCCTCTACGTGCGGGCCGAATACCCCCTGGCCATCGACCGGTTGAACCGGGCGATCAAGCAGGCCAAACGCCTCGGGCTCCTGGGATCGGGCATCTTCGGCACCCGCTTCGAGTTCAACCTCGAGGTGCGGATCGGGGCCGGGGCCTTCGTCTGCGGCGAGGAAACCGCGCTGATGCACTCGATCCAGGGTCAGCGAGGCGTTCCACGGGTGCGCCCGCCCTACCCGGCGGAGTCCGGGCTCTGGGGCTGCCCGACCCTGATCAACAACGTCGAGACCTTCGCCAACATCGCCCCGATTCTCGACTGCGGGGCCGAGTGGTTCGCCGCCATCGGCAGCGAGCGCAGCCGCGGCACCAAGGTCTTTGCCCTCACGGGCAAGGTACGCAACAACGGCCTGATCGAGGTGCCCATGGGCCTGCCCCTGCGCACCATCGTCGAGGCGATGGGCGAACCGGAAACCGTAGTCAAGGCGGTCCAGACCGGCGGGCCTTCCGGTGGCTGCATCCCCGCCAGCCACCTCGACACCCCGGTGGACTACGACTCCCTGGTGGCCCTGGGTTCGATGATGGGCTCCGGTGGCATGGTGGTACTCGATGAGTCCACGGACATGGTCGAGCTGGCGCGCTTCTACATGGAGTTCTGCCGTTCCGAGAGCTGCGGCAAGTGCGTTCCCTGCCGGGCCGGAACGGTGCAGCTGCACGAACTGCTGGGCCGGATCGCCCGCCGCGAGGTCGGGCCCGATGCCCTTGACCAGCTGGAGTCTCTCTCCCATCTGGTCAAGGACACCAGCCTCTGCGGTCTGGGCATGTCGGCGCCCAACCCCACCCTCAGTACCCTGCACTGGTTCCGGGAGGAGTATGAAGGCCGCGTGGCCACTTCCAGCGGAGATCCGTCATGACTGTCATCACCCTGACCATCGATGACCGGGAACTGGCTGTGGAGGAAGGAACCACCATCCTCCAGGCCGCTCGGGAAGCGGGTATCCCCATTCCCACCCTCTGTCACCTGGACGGGGTTTCGGATGTGGGTGCCTGTCGCCTCTGCCTCGTGGAAATCCAGGGCATCGGCAAGCTCCAGCCCTCCTGCATGGCCACGGTGGCGGAAGGCATGCAGGTACGCACCCAGACCGAGACCCTGCAGAGCTACCGCAGACAGGTGGTGGAACTGTTCTTCGCCGAGGGCAACCACGTCTGCTCGATCTGTGTGGCCAACGGCAACTGTGAGCTGCAGGACGCGGCGATCGCCGTCGGCATGGACCACAGCCGCTTCCCCTATCGCTTCCCGGACCGGGGCGTGGACGCCTCCCATCCGCTGTTCGTGCTTGATCACAACCGCTGCATCCTCTGCACCCGCTGCGTGCGCGTCTGCGATGAGGTCGAGGGCGCCCACGTCTGGGACGTGGCCATGCGGGGCGAGCAGTGCCGGATCATCGCCGGGATGGACCAGCCCTGGGGTGAAGTGGACGCCTGCACCAGCTGCGGCAAGTGCGTCGAGGCCTGCCCCACCGGTGCCCTCTACCGCCAGGGCCTGACCACTGCTGAATCGGTGCATGATGCAGGCCGCAGCGCCTTCCTGATCGAGGCCCGGGAGAAACAGCAATGGACAAGATAAGGTTCGCGACCGCCTGGCTGGCGGGCTGCTCCGGCTGCCACATGTCCTTTCTGGATCTCGATGAGTGGCTGATTGACCTCGCCGATCTGGTGGAGGTGGTCTACAGTCCCGTCGGTTCGGACATCAAGGACTACCCCGAAGGCGTCGATGTCTGTCTCGTGGAAGGGGGCGTTGCCAACGAGGACAACCTCGAGATTCTGCACCAGATCCGGCAACGGACGAAGGTGCTGATCGCCTTCGGAGACTGTGCGATCACCGCCAACGTCCCGGGCATGCGAAACCTGCTCCAGGACAGTGCTGAAACCGTTCTCAGCCGCGGTTATCTGGAACTGGCCGATTCCCAGGCGCAACTCCCCTACGAACCGGGAATTGTGCCGCCCCTGATCGAGCGTGTCACACCCCTGCATGAGCTGGTGACGGTTGACCATTACCTGCCGGGCTGTCCGCCCTCGGCCTCCCGCATCCGGGAGTTCCTGGAACAGCTGTTGGCGAGCCAGGCACCCCGGATGGAGGGGCGGGCCATGCTCAAACCCGGCTGATCGGCTCTCTGGGGTGGCGTCCATGGCCTTAGGCTGGTGGGAGGATCAGGAGCAGACGGCTTGAATCCCTGGGATCAGCGCTACGACCGCGACGACTTTTTCTACGGCGTCGAACCCAACGATTTTCTGGTTGCCCAGGCCCCACGCCTGAAGCCGGGATCCGCGGTGCTCTGTCTGGCGGAGGGGGAAGGGCGGAATGCCTGCTATCTGGCGGGACTGGGTCACCAGGTGACTGCCATCGATTCCAGCCTCGTCGGCCTGACCAAGCTGGACCGTCTGGCCGAGAACCGGGGCCTACGGGTCGAAACAGTCTGTGCCGATCTGGCTGACTGCGAGCTGGAACCCCGTGGCTGGGACGCCATCGTCGCCATCTGGTGCCATCTGCCGGTTCCCCTGCGCCAGCAGGTGCACCGGCAATCGGTTGCGGCCCTGCGTCCCGGAGGGCTGTTCATCCTGGAAGCCTATGCCCCGGAACAGCTCCAGTTCGGCACCGGTGGTCCGCCCACCCGGGATCTGCTGATGGCGTTGCCGACGGTGCAGCAGGAACTGGCCGGTCTGGACTGGCGCGTGGCCCAGGCCCTGGAACGGGAGGTACAGGAAGGCACGGGGCACCACGGCCGCAGTGCCGTTATCCAATTGGTGGGCCAGCGTCCCTGACCACCGTCCGGAGTCGCCCCGGGAGCGAGGCCGCCCGGCGGCGCTGAAACTGAGCAGAATCACTCATTGATGGACTCCTAAGTAAGAACTATTCTTAGTTCAACCTCTCAGACAGGAGTTGCCATGGATCTCACTAACAGCGCCACTCGGGCCAATCTGGAAGCAGCCTTCGGCGGCGAGTCGATGGCTAACCGCAAGTACCTGTTCTTCGCCGACCTCTGCAAGCGCCTGGGAATGGGAGATCTGGCCCGCCTGTTTCGGGAGACGGCCAATCAGGAGACCGAGCACGCCTTTGCTCACTTCCGCCTACTGCACCCCGAGCTCGACATCAAGGACCCGGCGTCCCTCTCCGACGGCGAGAAGCAGGCCCTGGTGGCCCGCTGTCTGCAACTGGCCATCGAAGGAGAGACCTACGAATACCAGACCATGTACCCCGAGTTCCGTCAGCAGGCGATCGCCGACGAGGATGCCGGTGCGGTGGCGGAGTTCCAGGAGCAGGAGGATGAATCCCGGGAGCATGCGGAGATGTTCCACACGGCCGCCCGCAATTTCGGTCTGCTGACCAGCATCGAGCAGCACCATGCCCAGCAGTACACCGTGGCCCTGCGGGGTCTGGAAGGGGAGTCGGTGGCCAGGGGAGCAGGTGGTGACGGTCGCTGGATCTGTCTGCAGTGTTCGATGATCTACGACCCGGCCCAGGGCGATCCCGACTCCGGCATCGCTGCGGGTACTCCCTTCGAGGCCATCCCCGACGACTGGCAGTGCCCGATCTGCGGGGCCACCAAGAAGTCGTTTGTGCCCTACGTCGAGCCCATGGTGGCCTGACGACTCCCAAGGCCCGGAGATGGCTCCGGGCCCATCCGGGATTTCTGAGTGGTTAAGGAGACGCCGATGCGGATCGAGAATCTGCCCCTGGTGAAAATCTGTCGCCCCCTGCCCCGCAGTAATGACCCGCGGCGGGTGGAGGCTCTGATGGCC
>CAWUMD010000095.1:0-9176 GCA_963923365.1 uncultured bacterium | reverse complement strand
AGTGGCTGGACTGTCCCTACTGTCTGACGCCGCGGTTTTCCGGCTAGGGCCGGGGCACCCTAGGCGCACCCTGGAGGGGTCGCCATGGAGCTGATGATCGAGGACCTGATGGAACAGCTGGTGGAGCAGGGGGGCTCGGACCTGCATCTGTCCGCCGGACTGCCGCCCTACTTCCGTCTCAGCGGCAAGCTGACGCCGGTGGGCGAGGAGTCCCTGAGCGAGGACGCCTGCAACCGGTTGATCTTCAGCATGCTCAACAACACCCAGCGCAAGAACCTGGAGCAGAACTGGGAACTGGACTGCTCCTACGGGGTGAAGGGCTTGGCCCGCTTCCGGGTCAACGTCTACAAGGACAAGGGCTGCTACGCCGCCTGCCTGCGGGCCCTCAGTTCCAAGATCCCCAACTTCGAGTCCCTGGGCCTGCCCTTGGTGGTGCGGGAGATGAGCGAGAAACCGCGCGGTCTGGTGCTGGTCACCGGCCCGACCGGCTCCGGCAAGACCACCACCCTGGCAGCGATGATCGATCTGATCAACCGCACCCGGGCCGAGCACATCCTCACCATCGAGGACCCGATCGAATTCGTCTACGAGCCGGTGCGCAGCGTCATTCACCAGCGCCAGCTGGGCGAGGACACCAAGAGCTTCGCCAACGCCCTGCGGGCAGCGCTGCGGGAGGACCCCGACATCATCCTGGTGGGGGAAATGCGGGACCTGGAAACCATCCACCTGGCGATTTCGGCGGCGGAAACCGGTCACCTCGTCTTCGGCACCCTGCACACCAGTTCGGCGGCCCAGACCGTCGACCGGATGATCGACGTTTTCCCGGCGGAGAAGCAGACCCAGGTGCGGGTACAGCTCTCCAACTCCCTGGTGGCGGTGTTCAGCCAGACCCTGGTGCCGAAGCAGAACCCCCGCCCCGGCGAATACGGCCGCTGCATGGCTCAGGAGATCATGATCGTCACCCCGGCCGTAGCCAACCTGATCCGTGAGGGCAAGACGGCCCAGCTCTACTCCCAGATCCAGACCGGGGGGCGACAGGGGATGCAGACCCTGGAGAAGGCCCTGGCGGACCTCTACAAGCAGGGGCAGATCAGTTTCGAGTCGGCGATCGCCAAGAGTTCCAAGCCCGAGGAACTGCAGCGTCTGATCGGTGACCAGCCGAAGATGCCGGTGGGGGCACGGTAGGAGGGTGAACCATGGCTACCTTTGTCGCCCAGGTGCGGGATGCCCGCGGCGAGATCAGCCGCCAGCGTCTCCAGGCTGAGAATCTGCGCGAAGCCCGGGCAGCCCTGCGGGGCCAGGGCTACTTCATCCAGCAGATCCAGCCCTACCAGGGCTTCGACCTGGCCAAGCTGCAGAGCCTTGACATCGGCGAACTGACGGCGCGGGTGACAGTCAAGGACAAGGCGGTGTTCTCACGCCAGCTGTCGGTGCTGGTCAATGCCGGGGTGCCGATTGTGCGGGCCCTGGGGATGCTCTCGGATCAGGCCAAGAATCCGAAGCTGAAGAAGGCCCTGGTGCGCATGAGCCAGGATGTCCAGGGCGGCGGTACGCTCTCGGACTCGATGCGCCACTTCCCGGACGTCTTCGACAGCCTCTACATCGCGATGATTCAGGCCGGGGAAGTAGGCGGGGTACTGGACGACGTGCTCGAGCGCCTCTCGAAGCTGCTCGAGGACATGGCCCGGCTGCAGAACCAGATCAAGTCGGCGATGTCCTATCCGCTGACGGTGGGCTTCATCGCCGTGGCGGTGTTCCTGGGGATGACGATTTTCCTGATCCCGATCTTCGCCAACATCTACAAGGGGCTGGGGGCGGAACTGCCCGCCTTCACCCAGGCGATGCTGATGATCAGTGCCTTCCTGCGCACCCCCGCCTACTCGGTCACCGGCGTGCTGATTCTGATCGCGGCGGGGGTAGTCTTCCAGAACTACTACCGCACCCCCGTCGGCCGGATCACCGTGGACCGCAACACCCTGCGGCTGCCGGTGCTGGGTGACCTGATCCAGAAGACGGCGACGGCACGCTTCTGCCGCACCTTCGGCTCCCTGACCAAGGCGGGGGTGCCGATCCTCTCGGCCCTGGACATCGTCCGGGACACGGCTGGGAATGCGGCGATCGCCCAGGCCATCGACGCCGCCAAGCGGGAGGTACAGTCCGGTGGGCAGATCAGCACGGCTCTCTCGGCCCGGAAGATCTTCCCGATCATGGCCCTGAGCATGATCAGCATCGGCGAGGAGACCGGCGAACTGGACGCCATGGTCACCAAGGTGGCGGACTTCTATGAGGACGAGGTGGAGCAGGCGGTCAAGGGCCTGACCAGCATGCTCGAACCGGTGATGATTCTGCTGATCGGCGGCATCGTCGGCTCGATTCTGATGTCGATGTACCTGCCGATGTTCAGCATCTTCGACAAACTCAAGTAGCGGCGGCGATCGCCTGCCCGGCCAGCCAGCCGGTGGTCCAGGCATTCTGGAAGTTGAAGCCGCCGGTGATGCCGTCGATGTCGAGCACCTCCCCGGCGAAGTGCAGCCCCGGCTGCAGGCGGCTCTCCATGCGCTTGAAGTCCACATCCTGCAGGCGGATGCCCCCGGCGGTGACGAACTCCTCCTTGAACTCACCCTTGCCGCTGATCGCGTAGCGGTCCTGGTGCAGCCCCTCCCGCAGCCGCTCCAGATCGCGGTTGGCGGTTTCGGTCCAGCGGCGCTGGGGGTCGATGCCCTGGCGCTCCAGCAGGTAGAGCCAGAGCCGTTGGGGCAGGGGCACGGGGCGCCAGCTGCTCAGCTGGCGGCGGGGCTGCTGCTCGCGGCTGGCCCGCAGGGACTGGGCCAATCGTTCGCCGTCCCAGGTGGGCAGCCAGTTGATGCTCAGCTGGGCCTGGTAGCGATCGCCCTGCAGCTCCCGCGCCGCCCAGGCCGACAGCTTGAGCACCGCCGGGCCACTCAGGCCCCAGTGGGTGATCAGCAGCGGCCCGATCTGCTGGAACTTCTGCCCGCCGCTGTGCAACTGTAGCCGTACCTCCGGCAGGCTCACCCCGGCCAACTCCCGCAGGGCCGGGTCGGCAACCCGGAAGGTGAACAGGGAGGGGACCGGCGGTACCAGTTCGTGACCCAGCTGCTCCGCCAGACGGTAGCCGCCCGGGCTGCTGCCGCTGGCCAGCAGCAGGTGCTGCGCGTCGAGGTCGCTGCCGTTGCCCAGGGCCAGCCGGAAGCCCTCGGGGGTGGCAGTGACACCCCGCACCGGCGTACCGGTCCAAACCTGAATGCCCTGGCGCTCCGCCGCCAGCTGCAGGCAGTCGACGATGGTGGTGGAGTCGTCCGTGGTCGGGAACATCCGGCCGTCATCCTCGATCTTCAGTTCGACGCCGTGGCGGGCGAACCAGTCGACGGCATCGCCGGGCTGGAAACGGCTGAAGGCGCCGCGCAGGGCCTTGGCCCCCCGGGGGTAGGCCTTAATCAGTTCTGCCGGGTCGAAGCAGGCGTGGGTGACATTACAGCGGCCGCCCCCGGAGATCCGTACCTTGGCCAGGGGTTCGCGACCGGCTTCAAGGATGACGATGCGCAGCCCCGGGTTGGCCTCGGCGGCGGCGATCGCCCCGAAGAATCCGGCGGCGCCGCCCCCGATCACCGCCACATCCGTCCGTGCCATGCCTGTCCTCATGCTGCCTTCTGCCCATCCTGGCATTGGCTAGGGTGAGGGGTGTTGCCTTCGGTTCTCCGTCATGACCCGCATCCACTGTTTCCTCGGCAGCCAGAGCCCCCGCTACGTGCCGACGGTGCTGGCGGCGGCGCGGCAGTTGGCGGACCTGGGCCAGCGGACGCTGCTGGTGCTGGCGGCCCCGGCCTGCCGGTTCGAGGCTCAGTTGGGGCGATCGCTGACCGGTGAGCCCCAGACTCTGGCCCCCAACCTGCAGGGGCTGCGTCTGGAGTCGCTGCGGGAATTCGAGCGCATCTGCAGTCGCCTGGAGGGGCTGGTGCGGCCCCATCTGCCCGCGCCGCTGCTGGACAAGGTCTTCCCGGCGGAACTGCCGCTGCTGCCGGGCTTCGATGGCCTGCTCACCCTCAACCGCCTGCGCGAGGCCTACACCAGCGGTGACTACGATGCGGTGATCTACGCCGGAGCGGGAGACCTGGAGACCCTGCGGCTGCTGGGAGCGACGGAAGCCTCCGACTGGTACTACAGCCGTCTGCTGCAGGAGCTGGATCTGCTGGATCTGAACCGGCTGCTGACGGATCTGAGCGGTCCCCTGGGGGCGGTGCTGGTGGGCGGCACGGTGGATGTGGCGGGCCTGCGGCGGGCTCTGGATCAGGTGCGTGGCTGGCTGGATGAGACCCTGGTGGTGAGCCGGGGCGGGGCCCTGACCACGCTGCTGGTGGGGGATGATGGCCCGGGTGGGGTCGAGACCCTGGCCTGGCTCTACGGCAATGCCCTGCAGATGCAGGCGGCGGTAACGGCGGCCCTGGTGCCGGTGGCGGCGATCACTCCGGCGGTTGAGCAGCTGACGCCCCTGCCCTGCTTCCCCCTGCATGGGACGGATGTCGAGACCTGTCTGGCGGATCTGCACCGGCTCGACCGCTGGGATCGACTGCCCGCCGCCCACGTGCCCCAGGATATCGACCGGGCCCAGCGGCAGGTGCGGGTGTTCCTGCCGGGGTTCACCCGGGAGCAGGTGAAGCTGTCGTTGTTCCGCCAGCAGCTGACCATCGAAGCCGGAGAGCAGCGTCGCAAGATCCCGGTTCCGGCTGCGTTCCAGGGGCTGCAGATCACGGCTGGGCGGTTCGAGGCGCCCTACCTGACGATTCAGTTCGGCTGAGGGCGATCGCCGCTCGGTTCCGTTGGCGGCGGCGATCGCGGAGGATGGGATGTCTGCCCCGATTCCCGAGCCCATGACCTACGAGCTGGCCCAGAGTGTTCTTACCGGACTGCTGGAGGTCACCATTCCTGCCAGTGCGGCCCTGATCGGCTTTGCGGCCGTGCGCAACGGGCTGCGGGAACTGCTGCGCCCGGACCGGACCCTGATCAGCCTGCGCGAGCAGATGCGGCAGCTGGAGCAGCGCCTCAATCAGGCCCCGCCGGATCTGCGTCGCCTCGGACAGCTGGAGGCCCGCAATGCCGTACTGGAGCAGAACTGTGCCCAGCTGGAGGCTCTGGTGGCGGACCTGCAGCAGCGGTTACGGCAGCAGAACTCGACCCTGCAGGGCATGGTGGGCGAGAAGCAGCAGCTGCTCAGTCAGCTGTCCGGGCTGGCGGGGCAGAACCGTCAGCTGACGGCTGACGTCGAACGGCTGACGACTGAGGTGACAGAGCGTCAGGAGGCCCTGGAGGAACTGGCGGTCGAGCGGGAGGAACTGATCGACGCCATGGAACTGGCCCAGTTGGGGCAGATACAGGCGGATCAGTCCCGGGAGCAGACCGAGGCGGAGCGCGATCGCCTGGCCCGGCGGCTGGAAAGTCTGGAGCAGCAGATCGCATCCCTGACCCAGCAGCAGGCCAGCGACCAGACCCAACTGGAGGAGACCCGGGCTCAGCTGCGCTCCCTGCTGCGTCAGGGCATCGCCCGTCAGGCGGGTGTCCGTCCCCAGACCGTGCAGCGCTGGTTGGATAAGGGTTGAGTTCTTAGTCCAACTCGGCGGAGAGGACGTCGCTGAGGCGGGTGCGGGTGTCCTGGCGGAAGGCGCGGATGTCGACCCGGCGCAGCAGGGCGATCGCCACGACCATGCCCACCGCCTCCAGCAGGAACACTGAGCTGTAGGCTGCTGCCAGCCCGAAGCGGGGTTCCAGCAGAATCTTGCCCAGGTCGAGCACAGCACCGCCGCTGACCGTGGCCACTGCTCGGGAGAGGGCCTGGGCAAGCCCCCAGGCCCCCAGGAAGGTACCTGCTGTTTCCGCCAGGGTGAGGTCGAGCATCAGGCAGAGGGCGCCGTTGGTGCCGATACCCGCTGCCACCCCGAAGACGCCGAGCAGCCCCTTGAACAGGACCGCATTGCCGACGAACCCGCTCAGGGCTATGCCGACGAAGCTGAGAGCGCTGAGTCCGCAGCCCAGCAGGGCCGTGCGGCGCTTGCCCAGCCGTGGCACCACCAGAAAACCGGTGCTGGCGATGCCCACGAGGGTGCCCATGCCCCAGATCGCATTCAGACGGGTGGTTTCGCAGATGCTCATGCCAAACACCTCACCGCCAAAGGGCTCCAGCACTGCTTCCTGCAGGAACAGACTGATCGTGAAGGTAGCCAAGGCCGCGAAGAACAGCAGCGTCTGGGGACTGGCGGAGAGGGTCGCCCAGGCCTGACGGATGCCAATCTGGTCCTCGCGGGACTGGGGCGTACTGCGCTCTGTGAACCGGGACCAGCGGCGTTCGACGCCCCAGGTGGCCAGCAGGATGGTTGCCAGGGCCCCGCCCCCGGCCAGCAGGAAGAGGCGGCTGAGGCCGCTCTGGATATCGCCGCTGGTGGCGGTGGCCTTACAGGCTGAGCCGAGCACGGTGCTGCTGAGGATCGCGCCGACGACAATGCCTACCGTCAGCATCGACCAGACGATACTGACCAGCGGTGCCCGCTCCTCCTCATCGGAGATGTCCACCAGCAGGGCAGCAAAAGGGGTTGAGCTGCTGCTCAGGGCAATGCCGTAGCAGGCGAATAGGCCCGCCAGCAGGGCTGCCCAGCCCCAGGCTGCACCGGTGAAGCCACCCGCCGCGGCTGTCCCCAGGGGCCAGATCGTCTGGCTGGCAAGGATGGCGATCGCACAGAAGCCCACTGCTCCCAGGCCGATGTAGCCGCTGCGGTGCAGCCCGAACAGGGGCTGACGATCTGACAGTTGCCCGAACCAGACCCGTACCGGGGCCACGAACTGGTGCATGGCGATCGCCCCGGCGGCGATCAGCGCCGGAATCTTCAGCTCATCGATCAGGACCCGGTTGAGGATGCCGAGGGTGAGCACCGACATCATCCCCAGGCAGGCCTGGTAGAGGCCGAGGCGGAACATCACCGCCAGGGGCAGCTTGCGGGTCTTGGGAGGGGCCACGGTCATCGCAGGAGCGGAAACAAACGACGCTCCCCCGATTTTCCGTCAGACCTTGGCCAGGGTGACGCGCTCCGGCTGGTTCTGATACTTGCCGAAACGATCCGCGTAGGTGGTGTCGCAGGGCTCCCCTTCCAGGAACAGCAGCTGACAGATGCCCTCATTGGCATAGACACGGCAGTCGGCCCCGGAGGAGTTGCTGAACTCCAGGGTCAGGTGCCCTTCCCAGGAGGCTTCCGCTGGAGTGGTGTTGACGATGATCCCCAGGCGGGCGTAGGTGCTTTTGCCCAGGCAGATGACCGTGATGGTGGGGGGGACGCGCATCTTCTCCAGGGCCACCCCCAGGGCGTAGGAGTGGGCCGGAATGATGAAGTATTCGCCGTCCTCATCCCGATGCAGGGGCACCGGCTCGAGATTGCCGGGGTTGAACCGCTTCGGGTTGACCACCGTGCCCGGCACGTGGCGGAAGATCAGGAACTCCTGGGGCGAGAGGCGCAGGTCGTAGCCGTAGGAGGAGCAGCCGTAGCTGAGCACCGGTACGTCCTGGCCCTGCCAGTCCACCCGCCGGATCAGCTCGGGCTCGAACGGCTCGATCATGCCCGCATTGGCCTGGGCCACGATCCACTTGTCGTTCTTGAGCATCGGGAGATTCCTGGGGGCTTCTGGGCTATTTATTCAATCACGCAGTGACGCGCAGGCCGCGGCGCAGTTCCGTGATCTGGTCCGCCTGATCCAGCAGACGGCGGGAGGCGTCGGGGCCCGTGAGGATGACGTCGATGTGGCGGGGGCGCAGTTCCAGCAGTTCCAGCACCTCGTCCTCGGGGATCAGGCCGTAGGCGATCGCCAGGGACAGCTCATCGAGCACCACCAGGTCGTAGGCGCCACTGAGCACCTCGCGGCGGGTGAACTGCCAGAGATCAACCAGCGCCGCCTGCTCTGCCTCGCTCAATTCCGGGCCATCGATACAGCGGGGAGCATTGAGTCGCACCCAGTCCAGACGCTGACTGAGTCGCATGGGTTGTTGAGGACCCTGGTTGCAGCCTCCCTTGAGGAACTGGACCACCAGGACCGGGGTGCCCTGGCCAGCAATCCGCAGGGCCTGGGCCATCACATTGGTGAAGAATCCCCGCTGGGTGGCGGTAAAGACCTGCACCATGCCCTCAATGCTCGGGAGCGCGCTCTGCTGCCAGACCCCGGGGCGTCCAGGCAGGTTACGGCTGGGGGATTCGAGCTGAGAGACCATGGGCGATCGCTGCCTGACCCGATTGAGGACATTCCAAATATAGCGTCTCCATCACTATCTATCTGGAAGGAACCCTATAGATATAGCGTCGAGAGAGAAGTTGGCCTAGCAGTATATCGCAGTTCTCTGGAGACGCAACGTAGCGGCCGTAGTGGGTTGGGGTGGTGGGGAGTCTTGCTATTCTGGAGCTTCGCTCACGGAGATGACGGCATGGTCTGGCAGCGCCCGGACGGACGACGACCCGATCAGCTACGACCGATCCGGTTCGAGCGCAACTTCACCACCATCCCGGCGGGATCGGTGCTCGCCAGCAGTGGCCAGACCCGCGTACTTTGCACTGTAAGTGTTCAGGAATCCGTGCCCCGCTGGCTTGAGCGGGAGCGCCCGGGGGAGGGCTGGCTGACCGCCGAATACCGGATGTTGCCGGGGTCCACCCCCGACCGTCAGAGCCGGGAGCTGCTGAAGCTGTCCGGTCGTACCCAGGAGATCCAGCGGCTGATTGGCCGCAGTCTGCGGGCGGCTCTGGATCTGACGGTGCTCGGTCCGCGCACCCTGGCCATCGACTGTGACGTGCTGCAGGCGGATGCCGGGACGCGAACCACCTCGATCTGCGGGGCCTGGGTGGCCCTGGCGGACGCCCTGGAGAAGCTCCAGGCCCAGGGTCTGCTGACGGCCTCGCCCCTGGTGCGTCAGGTGGCGGCGGTGTCCGTGGGACTGTTGCAGGGGCAGCCGCTGCTCGATCTCAACTATCCCGAGGATGTGGCTGCCGACGTCGACCTCAACCTGGTGATGGACGGGGACCTGCGTCTGATCGAGATCCAGGGCACCGCCGAAGCCGACACCTTCTCCCGGGCGCAGCTGAACGCCATCCTCGATCTGGCGGAAGGGGGAATCCGAGATCTGCTGGAGGCCCAGC
>CAWUMD010000094.1:0-9192 GCA_963923365.1 uncultured bacterium | reverse complement strand
GCCCCAGGACCTTGCCGCTGCTGGGCTGCCCGGGTGCTCGGTGAGGATGGTCGTTACTGGCTGACCTGCTGCACCCGGGCAGCCCAGCAGCGGCAAGGTCCTGGGGCCTAGGTCACGCCCGATGCTGCGTCGAGACACCGCCTCCCGATCTCAGAGACCAGAAAAAAGCACCACCCGGGGGCGGCGCGCGTCGAGCCATGGAAAAGACAGGAGCTGGTCGAATTCCTTGGGAAAAAGGGTGCCCTGTCCACCCCGGAGGGTCTGTCTGATGCGCTACCGATGGGTGAATCGGGCGCTCAATAGCGAGCTCCGTCGGGCAAGCGTCGGAAGTCGTCCCACAGGGTCAGGGCTTCCTCGCGAAGCAGTTCCTGCATGGGCAGCGCCCGCTGGTCCGGGGGCTGTCTGAAGCTGTCCGAGAGACACTGATCGTCAAACAGATCGCTGTAGTCCTGCCAGCGGGCTCCGTACCAGATGCGATCAATCCGAGCCCAGAAGGCTGCGCTGTAGCAGAGCGGGCAGCATTGGCTGCTGCTGTAGAGAACAGCCCCGCGCAGATCCCGGCTGCCCAGGGCACGACAGGCATTGGGGATGGCTACCACTTCCGCGTGGGCAGTCGGGTCCTGATCGGCCAGCACCCGGTTGCTGCCTTCCCCGACCACCCGGCCCTGATACACAACCACAGCGCCAAAGGGGCCCCCGCTAAGCTGCTCCAGCCCGGCCTGATAACCGAGGGCGATCGCCCGGCGCATCATCGCCGGATCCGGGACTGCTGGTACCTCTCCCATTGGGTGAATCACTCCGGTCGTCGCAGACTGACTCCGATTATCCCCAGGCGCAACCCCGGCATTGCCGCAATCGGCACAGGAGTTCCCCAGGGAGATCGGGACAGCTCCGAGCGTCCCGATCGGCGGGCACAACCGCTGCCCGGCCAGAGGGGCCGAATCGCCCACTCTGTCTGACTGGCTCGTGATCACGACTGTCAACAGAAAACGGACTGGTCTTTCCCACTTCTGTTGACAGAGATGGCAACAGTCTCTCCAGACTGCTTCTGTATGCATGTGATCGCCAGCTCTGTTACAGCTTTGCCGGGCGGGCTGGGAAGACGGTCGAGGCATGTCCTGAAGCTGTCAGGGGCAGATGACCGAATCCGTCCGTCACAGGGCTGCGAGATGACAACAGCTATGTTGCAGACCACCCGAGCGGCTTTCGGATTGGTTTACATGGACTGATAACGGCAGCGATTACCCAGCCCCGGCTGATAGGCTGTAGGCGTTTCTCGGAATCAACTGGCGATGGTGCGGATTGTTGCCCGGCGCTCCCTCGGTCTGCAGCCGGTCTACGACATCGGTCTGGCCCAGGTCCACAATTTCCTGCTGGCCAACGGGCTGGTGGCGGCCAACTGCTTCAACAAGAGCCACTCCACCGCCTACGGCTACGTCACCTTCCAGACGGCCTACCTGAAGGCCAACTTTCCAGTCGAGTACATGGCCGCCCTGCTGACGGTGAATGCCGGCAGTGCCGACCGGGTGCAGAAATACATCGCCAACTGTCTGGCTATGGGCATCGAGGTGTTGCCGCCGGACATCAACCGCTCCGGGGTCGACTTCACCCCTGAGGGCACTCGCATTCTCTTTGGCCTCTCCGCTATCCGCAACCTGGGATTGGGGGCGATCGAAGCCCTGCTGGCCGCCCGGGAGCAGGACGGCCCGTTCACCAGTCTGGCGGACCTGATTGACCGGGTCGGTACCGGCACCCTCAACCGTCGCTCGGTCGAGTCACTGATTCATGCCGGTGCTCTCGACCGGCTGGAGCCCAACGCCAATCGGCACCAGCTCTGTGAGGACCTGCCCCTGGTGCTCGACTGGGCCAGCAGCCGCGCCAAGGATCGGGCCAGCGGGCAGGGCAGTCTCTTCGACCTGTTCGGGGACGACAACAGTAGCAGTCCCGCCGCGGATGGCTTCGACACCGTCCCCCATGCCCCGACGGTTCCCGACTACCCATCCGACGAGAAACTGCGGCTGGAGAAGGAACTGCTGGGCTTCTACCTCTCGGATCACCCGCTCAAGAGTCTGCAGCGCTCCGCCCGCGTGCTGGCCCCGGTTAATCTCAGCGACCTGGAGGACTACGTCGAAAAGGGCACCGTCAGTGCCATCGTCATGCTGCCGGAGGTGAAGCCGGTGGTCACCAAGAAGGGCGATCGCATGGCGATCATCAAACTCGAGGACCTTTCGGGATCGGTGGAGGCTGTAGTCTTCCCCCGCAGCTACGAGCGGATCGGCCACACCATCGAACCGGATGCCCGCCTGATGGTCTGGGGCAAGGTGGACCGCCGCGATGACCAGCTGCAGTTCATCGTCGAGGATGCGGAACCCATCGATCACGTCCGCCTCGTGATGGTGGAACTGAACCTCGATCAGGCCGGGGACATCACCCAGCAGTACCGGCTCAAGGAACTGCTGCTCAAGCAGAAGGGCGAAGAGGACAAAGCCCGCACCCCCGTGGTGGCCGTGGTGGCCACCGGGGGCGAACGCTACTTTGTACGCCTGGGGCCGCAGTTCCGGGTCAGCGATCCCGATCTGGCGGTACAGGCTCTGCAGCAGGCTGAATTCCGGGCCCGGGCCGAAGCTCTGCTCCAGACGGTCTGACCCCTCAGGTGCTGGTGTTCAGGCAGTAGCGCTCCAACAGACGACGGGCCCAGCGGGGTGGTCGTTCATCGAGGGCAAAGCTGCTGCCCAGTCCGGAACGGGGTTGTCGCTGGCGTAGCAGTTCATCGACCTCCACCACCCGTTCGACGCCCACGAAGCTGCGGTGGTCGTCTCCCGGGTGGCATTCCCCGTAGACCTCGGCCACCAGATACCGACTGGGGTCATTGACCTCTGAGAAGCGGACCTTTGCCCGCAGTCCGCTGCGGTTACGACCCGTCAGCAGGGCGGGTTCCGCCTCCAGACTGATCACCCGGCCAGCCGTTTCATCGAGTTGCAGCGGGCTGCCGGGCCGTTGGCAGGCACCCAGCACCAGGGTCAGCAGCAGGAGAAGATAAGGCATGGGGACATTGTAGGAAGCCCATGGACCCGGTCTGGGTGAATCAGCGGAGAATCACGGGAAACGACCGAGGCCCGCTGCAGGGGCTGAGCTTTGCCGTCAAGGACCTGTTTGATCTGGCGGGCGACATCACCGGCTGCGGTAATCCCGACTGGGCGGCCCGACAGGCACCGGCGATCGCCCACGCCCCGGTGGTGGACCTGCTGCTGGCTGCCGGAGCCAGTTCCCAGGGCCGGGTCTGGTGCGATGAATTCGCCTTCGGTCTCACCGGTGAGAACCACTGGGCGGGCACCCCGGATAATCCGGCTGCACCCGGACGGGTACCGGGCGGTTCCTCCAGCGGTTCGGCCGTGGCGGTAGCCCGGGGCGAGGTGGATTTTGCCCTCGGTACCGATACCGCCGGCTCGGTGCGGGTGCCGGCCAGTAACTGCGCTCTCTGGGGGTGGCGGTCCACCCATGGGTCGATTCCTCTGGCGGGGGTGAGTCCCCTGGCTCTGAGCTTCGATACCGTCGGGGTGTTCAGCCGCTCACCGGAACTGCTGCTGCAGGTGGCGGCCGTGCTGCTGGGTCCCTCCCTGCAACCGCTGCGCACCCCGATGCGCTGGGTCTGGCCGACCGCTTTCTGGCGTCTCTGCGATCCGTCGGTACAGGAGGCGCTTCAGCCCTGGTTGGAGCACCTGAATGCGGAACCCTGTGAGCTGCCCCTACTTCCAGAGAACTGCCGCAGCAGCTTCCAGACCCTGCAGTGGGCCGAAATTCACAGCGCGCTGGGGGCCCAGGTGCGGGCTCTGAAACTTGGCCCCCGCACAGCCCGTAACTTTGACCTGGCAGCGGGGTTGGACCGGGCTCTGCTGCCTGAGGCGATTGCCCAGCGGGCGCAGCTGGGCCGCTGGCTCGCCACCCACCTTCCCCCGGGCACCGGACTGGTGCTGCCGACGGTCCCCAGCCCGGCGCCGATCTGCGGCAGTCTGGGGCTCGACCGCCGCCACGACCCCTACATTCCCCGGGCCATCAGCCTGGGGGCGATCGCCGGTCTGGGGGGGCTTCCTCAGGTGACCCTGCCTGTGGCTGCAGTCGATGGGGCCCCCGTCGGTCTCTCCCTGGTGGCCGCCAGGGGCGAGGATCTTCCCTTACTGGCGATCGCCGCCACTCTGTCCGGGTAGGTCACAGCCCGTCCAGCGCCGGAAGGCCTGCCGCTGCTCAACCGTTGCCTCCGGGTTGGGGGTGAGCCCCCAGCTAGCGGGTTGGGGCTCCGCCAGGGTCAGTCGGCGATTGACCAGTTCATCGCCATGGAACAGGGTCAGCCCCAGCCGGTCACCGGGTTGATAACGCTTCAGCCGCTTGGGCAGACTGTCCACACTGATGCGGAAGCCGTCGAGGGCCAGCAGTTCATCTCCTGGCTCGAGACCAGCCACGGCTGCGGGGCTCCCCGCCGCCACGAACTTCACCCGGCAGCGGCCCCCTTCATCTGCAACCCGCAGACCGTGGAAGGGGTGGGGCTGCAGACTGGGCGCCAGGGTGAGGCCCACCCGCGCCAGGGCCTCGCCCAGGGGAAGTTCCTCCAGACCATCGAGGTATGCGGCGAAGAACGCCTCCAGATTCACCCCCGCCACATCACTGATCAGCCGACGCAGCTCATCCTCGCGGTACCCCCGTTCCGGCTGACCATGGGTCTGCCAGAGCCGACGCAGCACATCATCGAAGCATCGTTCGGGCTGGTGCCGCTGAATTTCCAGATCCAGCAGCATCGTCACCAGCTGCCCCTTGAGGTAGTACGACATCTGCTGGTTGTCGCTCCAGGCATCCCGCCGGTACAGCTTGATCCAGGCATCGAAGCTGGATTCGGTCAGGGGCTGGATCTGACGACCGGGGGTGGTCAGGTAGCGGCTCAGGTCCTTACCCAGACCGTCGAGGAAGAACTCCACCCCATAGCAACCGGCCCGCAGGGGCAGTAGCGGATCGTAGTAGCTGGTCACACCCTCACAGAACCAGAGGGACGGCGCGTAGTTCTCGCGGTCGTAGTCGAACTCCTCCAGGGCCTGGGGCCGCAGACGTTTGACATTCCAGAGGTGGAAGAACTCGTGGGCCACCAGCTGCAGGAAGCGCGGGTAGGACTCCGGCTCCGCCAGTCCGTGGCGGTCGTAGGCCAGCACCGTCGAATCCCGGTGTTCGAGCCCACCGTAGGCCCCCCCACTGAGGTGGAGGATGAACAGATAGTTGTCGTAGGGCAGGCCCCCGAACAGCGCCGCCTCCATCTCGATGATCCGCCGGGTATCGGCCAGCAGCTGTTCATATCGGACCGGTCCCTGGCCCCAGGTGACCCAGCGATGGGGTTTACCGGCTGCCTCGAAGTGATGCACCTCAAGCGGGCCGATCTCGAAGGGGCTATCGACCAGATGGTCGTAGTTATCAGCCTGGAACCGGTGGGGAACGACCGGCTCCCCGGGCGACTGTGTCAGGACCGGCAGGGCAGTGAAGGCCTGCCAAGGTTCTGGTGCAACGATCTCCACCTCGCAGGACTGGTGGCGCAGCTCGGGCACGTAGGGCAGCAGCGCGGCCGGGGTGAAGAAGCCGTGGGTGCTGTCCAGGTGGTTGGTGCGCACGGTCAGTTCCGTCGCCAGCATACTGAAGCGAACGACGACCGTCTTCCCCCGGGTGCCTTCAATCTGCCAGTGGTTCTTGCGGACCTTCCGCCAGGGCAGGGGGAGGCCATCGGTGGTCTCGGCCCGAAATTCCTGCAGATGACGGCTGTACTCCCGCACCAGATAGGAGCCCGGAGTCCACACCGGCAGGCAGAGCAGAAGCGACTCGTCCTGCCAGTCGCGGATGGTGACGGCGACCTTGAAACAATGACTCCAGGGTTGGGTCAGATCGACCCGGTAGTGCAGGCGGGTAGCGGTCATGGCAGCAGCTCTCGTAGGGGATCGTTCTCAATCGGGCCGGTTCACCCAGATCGCCCGGATGCCCGCCGCCGTGGCGCCCTTGCAATCCTCGCGGTAGCTGTCGCCGATGTGCCAGGCCTGATGGGGCGGACAGTTGTGCTTGGCTAGGGCAGCGGCGAAGACCTGGGGGTCGGGCTTGGCAGCCCCCACCTCGGTGGAGATGGTGATGCTGGCGAAGTAGTCGCGCAGGTCAAGGGCCTCGAGCACCGGGTGGATGCGTGAGTCAAAGTTGGATAGCACTCCCAGGGTGATGCCCTGGTTCACCCACCGCTCCAGCAGCGTCGGCACCTCCGGGTAGACAAACCAGGGGGTGGGTCCGGCGAAGTAATCCCAGAGATCCGCGAAGAAGCCCGGGAAGTCCTGGAAGCGCTCCAGGGCACCGGCGCGTGCGAAGCAGCGCTCGGCGATCGCCTCCCACCAGCGGTACTCCAGGTCGGGAATCTCATCAGGGCCAGCCCCCGGAAAGGCCATGGGCGGGGCACTGCGGAACGCCTCGAAGAAGGCGTCATTCAGCTGCCGGGCATTGACGTCCACCCCCCAGTCGAGGGCGACATCCCGGTAATGCTGGCCCACGCTGCCGCTGACACCGAACAGTGTGCCGACCGCATCCAGCAGAATCAGACGGGGATAGCTCATCGTTTCACCTTCGCCACTGCCCCGGAGAGCAGACGACCGAGTTGACTCACCCCCACGCGCCAGCGCTGGTCGGCGGTGGGCTGACGACTGATATAGACCAGCCGTCGGGCTGCTGCCGCCAAAGGCCCACTGAGGGTGAGGCCCATGCCACTCAGGGCCGCATCACCCTTGCCCAGGGAGACCATCTCGCCCAGGGCCCGATAGCGGAAGGGTTGCAGGGTTCGGTCGGACAGCCTGGCCCAGACATTCCAGGCCACCGTGCGGGCGGCCTGCAGCGCAGATTGGGCCGTGGCTGGAACCGGCTGCCCCTGGGCATCAATCACATTGGCCAGATCCCCGAGGGCATAAACCTGGGGATGGCCCTGCACCTGCAGGGTGGTCTCGACCAGGATCCGCCCCCGCTCATCCCGGGGCAGGTCGAGGTCGGCGATCGCCCCCACCGGTTGCTGGCCGACGGTCCAGAGGGTGAGCTGGCTGGCGCAGCGAACGCTGGAACCCGCCTCATTCAGCTCCAGGGCCTGGGCCTCGACCGTGGTGACGCTCGTGCCGGTCAGCAGAGTCACACCGCGGCGGGCCAGCGCCTTGAGGGCCGCCGTGCGGTTGAAATCCGTGGCCTGGGGCAGAATGCGATCGCTCTGCTCAATCAGGCGGATATGGGCCCGGTTGCCGTGGCTGTCCGCCAGAGCCAGGGCCAGTTCAACCCCGCTGTAGCCCGCTCCCACCACCGAAATCTCGAACTGCGGGCAAACCGCCTCCAGTTCCCGCAGGTGATCGCCCAGCCGCCGCGCATCCGCCAGGGAATGGAACCCCAGACTGTGCTCCGCCGCACCGGGCACCCTATCGCGACAGGGTTCGCTGCCCAGGGCAAGCACCAGCACGTCCCAGTCCAGGCGGGTGCCATCGCTCAGCGTGGTGGTCCGGGCCTGCAGATCGACCGAGGTCACTCCAGCCCGGTGGTGCCGAACCCCCGTACCCACCAGCAGATCGGCATAGCGGGGGGCGATCTCCCAGGGGCGGGAGGCCCCGGTCACCAGGTCGTAGAGCAGCGGCAGGAACTCGAACCGCTCCCGGCGGTCCACCAGATCGATGGCAGGGCGATCGCCCCAGTCCTGTCGGGACAGTTCCAGAGCTGTCGTCAGGCCCCCGAAACCACCGCCGAGGATGCAGATGCGCTCAGTCACAGCTAATGATCCGTCAATGACCCTTGGACAGGGAAAAATCCCTCTAACCATATCAATCCCATCCAAGCCCCCGGAGCTCGAGTGCCATACTGGGCAAAGAATGCCAGCTTCCCACCGACTCCATGGCCAAGCACACCCAGGCCCACATTCCCAAGCGTGTCGACAAGCGCAAGCCGGGAGGCCTCAGCGCCATGGTCAAGCGCCAGACCGAGTACTACATGGGCGCCAAACTGCTGGAGATTGGCGTAGATCCCAAATCCGCCGTCTACCGCTGGACGGTGAGTGAGGATGACCGGTATGTCACCTACACCTACAGCGCCTACTGGGGCGACTCGAAGGAGTCAATGGAGTAAGGCGCCTGGGACATCTGAACCCGCCGGAATCTGGGACATGGCTGTGACGGACACGACGAAATTGGATTTGACAGTGGTGAATGCCCGCTTCCAGCAGGCAGAGCCGGAGGCCCTCGTTCAGTGGGCGGCCGATCAGTTCGGGGATGGCCTGGTCCTGAGCACCAGCTTCGGAATCCAGGCGGCGGTGATGCTGCACCTCTGCACCCAGGTGAAGCCAGATCTCCCCGTGATCTGGATCGACACGGGCTATCTGCATCCGGGAACCTACCGCTTTGCGGACCAGCTGACCCAGCGCCTGAACCTCAACCTCAAGGTCTATCAGTCGCCTATCAGCCCGGCTCGAATGGAAGCGCTCCATGGCCCTCTCTGGGAAAGCGACGACCTCGATGACATCAATCGCTACGACCAGATCCGCAAGGTCGAGCCGATGCAGCGGGCCCTGAAGGATCTGGGTGCCACAGCCTGGCTGGCGGGTCTTCGTCGCCAGCAGACCGACCTACGCAGCACGCTCGAGCCGGTCATCGAAAAGAACGGACTCTACAAGGTGCATCCCATCCTGGGCTGGCACTCCCGGGATATCTACCGCTACCTGCAGACCCACGACCTGCCCTACCATCCCCTCTTTGACCAGGGCTACACCACCGTGGGCGACTGGCACTCCAGCCGTCCCGTGGGTGAGAACGATGCGAATGAACGGGCAACCCGCTTCCGGGGTCTGAAACAGGAGTGCGGCCTGCACCTCTGAGGACTCCCAGGTAGCGTTGTCGGTGGCTCCTGCTTCTCTGCTGGCCCAGTTCAGTTCCAGGTCGCTACGAACAGCTCCAAACGCCTCGCTTCCAGGACTGCTCAATGCAGCGATCCCGAGCCTCCAGCTGACGGATCTGACCCTGCAGCCAGGCCACACTGATGGCCCAGGCGATCAGGCTGAACAGCAGGGCCCCCCAGAGGAACGGAATCGGATTCGTGCGACGGCGTGGGCGCGGACGGTAGGAACGGATATCGACGGGGCGGGAATGGGGCGCCATGGCGGGGGCGGAG